>JADLGX010000360.1 GCA_020849095.1 Candidatus Eiseniibacteriota bacterium | reverse complement strand
GCGGCGCGGCGGACCGGGCCGAGCGCCACCAGCAGCGGGACGGCCACCCCGAGCGCCAGGACCACCAGCGGGACCTCGAGCGGAAACGGCGAACGCGAAACATCCGTGTTGAGGATGCCCGCCGAGAATCCGGCATAGGCCCGGCCTGCCCACATGCCGGCCGGAAGGGCCACGGCCAGCGCGCAGGCCGCGAGCAGCCCCACCTGCGTCAGGGCGATCCCGGCGATCTGCGAGCTGGTGCCGCCGATCGCCTTCATGATGCCCACCTCGCGCAGTTGCTCCGCCATCATCGCGCGCACGACGCTCGTCACGAGCACCGCGCTCAGCGCGAAGCTCAGCAGCCCGAAGACGAGCAGCAGGAACAGGAACGCCTCCATCTGCGCGGCGTGCGGATGGCGGCCGGGCGGAGGCACGAGCATGCGGCCCACCGGGTGGCCGTTGCGGACGAGGGCGGCGCGGACCGAGTCCGCCGTCTCGCGGATGAATCCCTCGTCGAGCGGGTGCGCGGCCACGAATCGCAGCTGCGCCGTCTCGCCGGAGGCGGCGGTTCGCAGCCGCGAGTCCGCGCCCACGAAGGCGGTCACCATGTGCTCCATCCACGCGGGAGCCATGCCGGGGGCGTGGATGGTTCCCGCCACCCGCAGGCGCACGTCGGGGCCTTCACCTGTGCGAAACGCGAGCGTGTCGCCCACGCGGACACGCGCCACCCGGAGGGCGGTCCGCTCGAGCAACACGTCTCCGGGACCCGGCGGCCACTCGCCGGATTCCCGGGTGAAGAGGTCGAGCTGCTGGTTCGCGAAGTCGGGGACCACCTGGATCATCGCCGGGACCCAGTCGTCACCGCTCGCCCGGGTGCGCGCGACGATCACCGGCCGAAGCTCGGCCCTGGCCACACCCGGCACCCCGAGCGCTGTCGCGACAGCGCCGGAGTCCGCGCGGTCGAGGTCGAGTGTCGCCGAGGCGGGCCGGGTGCGCGCGTGCATGCCGGCCAGTTCGGGGCGCAGCAGCGCGTACGCCGTCAGCATGACCGCGATCTGGAAGACGCCCGCGCCCATCGCGATCACCGTCAACGCCGTGCGGCCCGGACGGCGCATCAGGTCACGGAGCGCTTTCGCGGAGCGCGCCGTCACGGCTGGACGACCAGTCCGTCGTGAAGCGTCAGGACGCGGTCCACTCCCGCGAAAGTGTCGCGTTCGTGCGTGACCACGACGACCGTCGTGCCGGTGCGCGCGAACGAAGCGAGCAGGGCGAAGACTTCCGCTCCCGTCGCGGAGTCGAGATTGCCGGTCGGCTCGTCGGCGAGCAGGACGGGCGGGTCGTTGGCGAGCGCGCGCGCGATGGCGACGCGCTGCTGCTGCCCGCCCGACAGGGCGGAGGGCAGCTTGCGCGCCTGGTCGGCGACACCCGCGCGCTCCAGCAGCTCCATGGCGCGCGCCTGCCGCCGCGATGCGGGAACGGCGCCCACGAAATCCATGGGCAGCATGACGTTCTCCGCGACGGTCAGCGCCGGCAGGAGCTGGAAGAACTGGAACACGATGCCCACGTGGCGACCGCGCCACGCGGCGAGCTGGTCGTGCGTCAGCGAATGGATCGGCTTCCCGGCCACCTGGACCGTTCCGCCGGTGGGCACGTCGATGCCCGAAACGAGGTGAAGCAGCGTGGACTTGCCGCTGCCCGAGCGGCCGACGACTGCCACGAACTCGCCGGCGGCCACGTCGGCGTCGATGCCGCGCAACGCGCGGAACGTGCCCGCGGAACTGGTGAACGTGCGGGTGAGTGAGCGAAGCTGGATCACGGCCGTCCTTTCGCGGGGAGCGATGTGCGCCACGACTCGCTGGTGTGGCGCGTCGGCGGGCACCTTCTCCGGGACGCCGCGCCGCGGCCACGCCGGTGGGACGAGCGGGACCGCCCATGGGACGGGCGGGACATGGGAGGGATGGCGCGATGCTAGGATTCACGCCCATGTCCCGCACCGCCCGCAGCACCCGCGTGGCGCTCGCCGCCGCTTCGTTCCTGGCGCTGCTGGAGATCTTCCGCAGCGGCATGAACCACATCATCGAGGGCAATCACTCCACGCTCTTCGAGCTGGTCCACTGGGTGATTCCGCTGTGGGCCACCATCGTGATCGCCTCGCCGTGGTGCGCATGGATGGCGCTGCGGTTTCCGGTGCGGGCCAAGGGAATGCCGCTGGCGCTGCTGGCGCACGTGGGCGGCGCGGCGGTGTTCGTCGCGCTGCACATGGGACTGCTGTCGGCGCTGCATCACGTGGACGCGCTGTCGCAGCGCGGGCTGCGCGGCGCGGGGACCGCGCACCGGTTCGTCTTCTACGTGGGCATGGAGATGAGCGTGTACGCGGCGATCGTCGTGGTGGTGCTGCTGCTGGAGGCGCGGCGCGAAGCGGCCGAGCGCGCCCTGCTCGCCGAGCGTCTCGAGCGCGCGGCCACGGGCGCGCGGCTCGAGACGCTGCAGGCGCAGCTGCAGCCCCACTTCCTCTTCAATATGCTCAACACGCTGGCCGTGCTGGCGCGGCGCGGCGACGGCGCCGCCGTTGACGGAGCCATCGGCGACCTCGGCGAGCTGTTGCGCGCCTCGTTCCGCGATCCCGGCCGCCACGAGGCCCCGCTCGCCGAAGAGCTCGAGCTGGCGCAGCGCTACCTGGCGCTGCAGGAGCTGCGATTTCCGGGCCGGCTGCGCGTGGAGTGGAGCATCGCGCCCGACGCGCGCCGCGCCTTCGTGCCCGTGCTTCTGCTGCAGCCTCTGCTGGAGAACGCCATCGAGCACGGGCTCGCCACCACGCGCGGGGGCCGGGTCGTCGTTCGGGCCGGGCGCGCCGGCGATCAGCTCGAGCTGGAGGTTTCCGACGACGGCCCGGGGTTCGGCTCCGGCGCCGGCGAGCGCCTCGGAGGAGTGGGACTGGCGCATTCGCGCGAGCGGTTGGCGCTGCTCCATGGAACGCGGGCGGCCCTGGAATGCCGCGACGCACCAGAGGCCGGGGGTTCGGTGCTCGTCCGGCTGCCATGGCGCGCGGCGGAGGAGCGGGCGTGATTCGCGTGGTGCTGGTGGACGATGAACCCGTGGCCCGCGAGGGGCTGCGCCTCTGGCTGGCCTCCGAATCCGACGTGCGCATCATGGGCGAAGCCGGTTCGCCCGCCGAGGCGGTCGCCCTCATCCGGCGCGAGAGCCCGGACCTGGTGTTCCTGGACGTGCAGATGCCGGATGGGGATGGCTTCGGGGTGATCGAAGGGGTGGCCGGCGAGGCGCTGCCCGAGGTGATCTTCGTCACCGCGCACGAGCGCCACGCCTTGCGCGCCTTCGACGTGAGCGCGCTGGACTTCCTGCTCAAGCCGGTGCGCGAGGAACGTTTTCGCGCCGCGCTGGACAAGGCCCGCTCCGAACTCGCCCGCGGCGATCAGCGCGAGGGCCCGGGACGGCTGGCGGCGCTGCTCGATCATGTGCGCCGTCCGGCGGGAGACGGGGACGCGCGGCGAATCGAGCGGTTCGCGGTGCGGACGCGCGACCGGTTCGTGATGGTGAGCGCCTCCGACGTGGAGTGGATCGGCGCCGCGGGCAACTACGCGGAGCTGCACGCGCGGGAAGAGGTGCATCTGGTCCGGGCCACGATGGCCGAGCTCGAGTCGGGGCTCGCTCCCGAACGCTTCACGCGCATCCACCGCGCCACCATCGTGCGCCTCGACTGCGTGCGCGAGGTGATCCCGGCCACGCACGGGGATTACGACGTGGTGCTGCGCGACGGAACGGCGCTCAAGATGAGCCGCCGGTTCCGCGCCCGGCTGCTGGGCTAGCGCCCGAGCGCCAAGTCCAGCGCCGCGATCAGCCGGTCCACCTCGGCCGGCGTGTTGTAGTGCGCCATGCTCACCCGGACGATGCCGTTGCGCTCCAGCAGCCCCATTCGCTCGATCGCTCGCCGGGCGTAGAAGTGCCCGAAGCGGATCGCCACCTTCCCGGAATCGAGCGCGGCGGGAATCGCGGCCGAGTCGCGGCCGTCCACCGTGAACGCGATCGTCGGAACGCGCCCGGCGCGGTCCGCGCCCGGCTCTCCGATGACGCGAACTCCGGCGCGCGAACCCAGCCACTCCAGCAGGGGGGCGGCGAGCGCTTCCTCGTGCGCCGCGATGGCGCCGAATGCGCGGGCGAGCCGCTCCCGGTCCGTTCCGTTTCCTCCGCCGGGCAGCCGGGACTCGAGCCCCAGCAGGTACTCGGGGATCGCGGGAAGCGATGCGGCCAGTTCGTGCGCCGGTCCGCCCGGTTCGAGCTTGCAGGGAAGCTCGTCCTCGCCGAAGAAGAAGTGGTTCTGGCTCTTCGCGCGGAGCAGGCAATCGCGCCGCCCGTAGAGCATGCCCAGGTGCGGGCCGTAGACCTTGTACAACGACACCGCGTAGAAGTCGGCGTCGAGCGCTTTCACGTCCACGAGCCGGTGCGGGGCGACCGCCACGCCGTCCACGCACGCCAGCGCGCCGGCCTCGTGGACACGCCGAATGATCGCGGCCGTGTCGTGAATCGAGCCCACCACGTTGGAGCAGTGAGTGAAGCAGACCAGGCGAGTGCGGCTCGACAGCAGGGCGTCGAGGTCGCTCGCGTCGAGCGCGCCCGTCGCGGCGGAGTACCCCCATTCGAGCACCCGGACACCGTCCGCCGCGAGCTCGCGCCACGGTCCGATGTTGGACTCGTGGTCGAGATCGGTGATGATCACTTCGTCGCCCGGGCCGAACAGCGGCCGCAGCGCGCGGGCGAGGGTCTTCAGGTTGATGGTCGTCGAACTTCCCAGCGCCACTTCTCCGGGTTCGGCGCCCAGGAGCAGTTCGGCGGCCCGGTGGCCGGCAGCCACCTCGGACGTGGCGCGGACCGACAGCTCGTAGCCCGCGCCCAGCTGCACGGCATGGGCGCTCATGTAGTGGCGGACGCGCTCGATCACACCGGCGAGCGGAACGCTTCCGCCGGCGTTGTCGAAGAGCGCCCATGGGCTGGCGAGGGCGGGGAAGGCGGCGCGCGCATGATCCAGAAGCGCCGCTTCGAAGTGACCGTGCCGAGTTTCGCTCATGGGGGCGGAGCCTAGCACCGCTCGCCCGCCGTCCACGAGCTCACTCGTGCGCGAGCGCCACGATGGGGGACAGCCGGGCCGCCCGGCGGGCGGGATACGTGCCGAACACGAGTCCCACGAGCGACGAGCTGAGGGTGGCGATGAGGATCGAGCTCCACGAGAGCACCGGGTACACCGGCGCGCCCAGCATCTGGCGGAACAGCGCGGTCACGAGCAGGGCGATGAGCATGCCGATCGCGAGGCCGAGGCAGGAGCCCGTGAAGGCGATCGCCACGGATTCGGTCAGGAACTGCACGCGGATGTCCTCCCCGCGCGCCCCGACGCTCTTGCGGATGCCGATCTCGCGGGTGCGCTCGGCCACGGACGCCAGCAGAACGTTCATGATCCCGATGCCGCCGACCAGCAGCGAAATGCTCACGAGCGCACCGACGAACACCTTCATGAGCAGGAACGCCTGCTCCACCATGTCGAGCTGCTCCAGCGACACGGTCACCTCGACCCGGTCCTGCCAGCGCGAGTAGCGCCGCGCCAGCCAGTCATCCAGCTCCTCGCGCAGCGGCGCGACCGACTCGACGCTGGGCGCCAGCACCTGCAGCACCGGCGCGAACCGGCCCGAGCGGGGAGCGTCGAGCAGGGCCGGGGCGGCGCGAATGGGGGCGTACGCGGCGAAACTGGGGTTCTCGCGATTCTCGAACTCGAGCGGGGCGAGCACGCCGATCACGAGCCTCGAACGCTCGCGCACCCGGACCTCCCGTCCCACCATGCCGTAGGGGTCCAGGCCGGGGGACAGTTCGCGCGCGAGCGCGTAGTTGAGCAGGACGACCGGCACGTTGTGCTCCACCTCGCCCTCGCTGAAGAAGCGGCCCGCGCCCATGTCGAACGCGCCGAACTCCGGCATGCTCGCCGTGCCGAGCTGCAGGCTGGCGCGCCGGTGGATGCCGCGGTACTGCACTCGGGCGGCGCCGCCGAGCGAGAGCAACGTGGCCTGGGCGAGCGGAACCTGCGAGCGCAGCGCCTCGGCATCGGATGCCTCGAAGACGGGGTAGTCGTGGATCGGCACCCATTCGCCCTCCTCGAGACGTCCCGTGCGCGGGCTGAGCGCGATCACCTGGACGCTCGTTTCCCGCAGCACGACTCCGCGGGCGAACCCCATCATGCCGTCGCTCACGGCCATGGTCGCGACGAGCGCCGCCGAGCCGATGAGAATGCCGAGAACGCTCAGCATGGTGCGCATGGGATGGATGCGCAGGGCGTCGGCGCCCACGAGCATGTTGTCGAGAAAGGCCTGGCGGCTCCGCATGC
>JADLGX010000359.1 GCA_020849095.1 Candidatus Eiseniibacteriota bacterium | reverse complement strand
CGGCCGAAGTGGCCGTACGCCGCCGTCTGGCGGTAGATGGGACGGCGCAGCTTGAGCGTTTCGATGATGCCCTTGGGCGTGAGGTCGAAGTGCTTGCGGACGAGGCTCGTGAGCTTGTCGTCGCTCACCTTGCCCGTGCCGAAGCTGTCCACCATCACGCTGACCGGCTCCGCGACGCCGATGGCGTACGCCACCTGCACTTCGCAGCGGTCGCACAGGCCCGACGCCACGAGGTTCTTGGCGACGTAGCGCGCGGCGTAACACGCCGAACGATCCACCTTGCTCGGGTCCTTGCCCGAGAAGGCGCCGCCGCCGTGACGGCCCATGCCGCCGTAGGTGTCCACGATGATCTTGCGGCCGGTCAGGCCGCAATCGCCCATCGGGCCGCCGACGACGAAGTTGCCGGTCGGGTTGACGTGGAACTTGACGGGCTTGGACTTGCTGATGAGGCGCTTGGGAAGCAGCGGCAGGATGACCTTCTCGATCATGTCCTTGCGGATCTGCTTCTGGGACACCTTGTCCGAGTGCTGCGTGGACAGCACGACCGTGTCGATGCGCACGGGCTTGTCGCCGTCGTACTCCACGGTCACCTGGGTCTTGCCGTCGGGGCGCAGGTAGTCGACGCCGCCCTTCTTGCGGACCTGCGACAGCTTCATGGCCATCTTGTGGGCGAGCATGATGGGCAGCGGCATGAGTTCGGGCGTCTCGTTGCACGCGTAACCGAACATCAGGCCCTGGTCGCCGGCGCCGCCGGTGTTCACGCCCATCGCGATGTCGGGCGACTGCTGATCGAGCGTCACGACGACGGCGCACGTGTGGCTGTCGAAGCCGTACAGCGCGTCGTTGTAGCCGATGTCGTGGATCACGGAGCGCACGAGCTTGGGCAGCTCGACGTACGCCTTGGTCGTGATCTCACCCGCCACGACGGCGAGGCCGGTCGTGACCATCGTCTCGCACGCCACACGGCTCCACTTGTCCTGCGCCAGCATGGCGTCGAGGACCGCATCGGAGATCTGGTCGGCGATCTTGTCGGGATGTCCTTCGGTCACGGACTCGGAAGTGAAGAGATGACGCGACGCCATCGATGACTCCTCTGGGTTGAACCGGACCGGAGCAGCTGCTTCCGGCGCCGTCGGGACTCGGTCAGCGGGCCTTTGCCTGCTCCGCGAGCCGCCGCTTGAACTCGTCGATACTCGTGATGTCGGTGGGATCGACCCCGCCCAGCAGCGCGAGGTAGAGACTGAAGTAATCGCCGAACTGCACCAGCGAGGCGAGTCGCGCGATGCGGCTCTCCCCGACGGACGAAACCTCGTGAACCTCGGCGCCCTGCCGCACCGCGTACTGCGCGGTCAGATCCAGCCGGGTGGCGTGTTCGGACGGATCCTCGCGGTCCCGCAGCACGATCACGCTGATTCCCCGATGAAGCGGCCCGGCCGCCTGCCAGCCCACGATCTCGTTGTGATTGAGTTCGGGCACTGCGGCGCAATGGCCGAGGAGCTTAGCATTTTCGTTCAGCTGCTGTCGCCAGCGCAGCCCGACCGCGGACAGCGGACCGGCCGAGGAGTACACGAACACGAGCCGTCCGTGGCAGGCCCGGGCCAGTTGCTTGGCGGGATTGCCCGGCTCCGCGGCGCCGATCCCGAGTTCCGAGCGGCGCCGCCCCAGCAGGGCGGCCGCCTCACGCCATGCCGGCGCGGAGTCCGGAGCCCAGCCCAGCGCCCCGGCGAGCCGGGTCATGGGCACCCAGGCGTGGAACAGGGTCGCGCGCGGGGGCAGCCCGCCGGGCACCTGCTGGCAATGAAGCGAGCGCTCCGCGGCGCGCCGGGCGAGTTCGCCGCCCGAGGTGAGCGCGACCGAGGGAATCCCCCGCTCGCGCGTCTGGGCCTCGAGCGCCAGCGTCTCCTCCGTGTTGCCGGAGTTGCTCGACAGCACGGCCAGCGACGCGGCGTTCACGCACGCGGGCCAGCGATAGTCCCGCACGGTCAGCCACGGACGGGGCAGCGTGTCGGCGTAGAGGGCGGCGGTCAGGTCGGCCGCGATCGCGGAGCCGCCCATGCCGCCGACGGCGACCAGGTCGGGCGCGCCCGCCGGCAGCAGCCATGGCGCCGCATCGGTGCGCGCGACGGCCTGTTCGATGTGTTCGGGAATGGCCTCGACGAGGCGCGCCATGTCGTGCGCGTCCCGCGCGCCGTAGGGCGGCTCGAGCCGGGTCGGGTCGGGAGTCATGTCCATTCCTCTCGGGGGTCAGAAGCCGTCGCTGACGCGCTCCGGCGTCAGGAAGCTGGGCAGCATCGCGTTCACGCGGTCGCGCACCATGCGGCGGACCGTTGCGGCCGAATGACAGGCGAGCGCTTCGGCGGCGAGCGCCTTCACCGCTTCGTAGCGAACCGAGCGGACGGCGGCCTTGATGCGCGGCAGGTCGAAACAGGAAACCGAAAGCTCGTCCACGCCCAGCCCGAGCAGCAGCACGGCCGTCTGCGGATCGCCGGCCATCTCGCCGCAGACGCCGACCCAGCGGCCGGCGGCGTGCGCCGCCTGGATCGTGTGGTGGATGCCGCGCAGCACCGCGGGGTCGAGCGGTTCGTACAGGTGCGCGAGACGTTCGTTGTCGCGGTCCATGGCGAGCGTGTACTGGATGAGGTCGTTGGAGCCGATCGAGAAGAACTGCGCGTGCTGGGCCAGCGCGTCGGCCATCCACACGGCGCTCGGGGTCTCGATCATGATCCCCACTTCGACGTTCTCGTCGAACGCCTGCCCGCGGGCGCGCAGCGTGGCGAGTGACTCGTCACGCAGCTGCAACGCGCGCAGCAGTTCGTCCACGCTCGAAACCATGGGGAACATCAGGCGCACGCGGCCGTGCGCACTCGCGCGGTAGATCGCGCGAATCTGCGTGCGGAACATCTCGGGGCTGGTCAGCGCCAGCCGGATGCCGCGCATGCCGAGGAACGGATTGGTCTCGTGCGTCACGCCGAGATACGACGCCACCTTGTCGCCGCCCAGGTCCATGGTGCGGAAGATCACGGGCTTGCCGCCCATGCGCTCGGTCACCATGCGATAGGCCGCGTACTGTTCCTCTTCGTTGGGCAGGTCCGTGCGGTTCATGTAGAAGAACTCGGTGCGGAACAGCCCGATGCCGTCGGCGCCCACGATTTCGGCGCCGTAGACGTCCTCCGGCAGCTCGAGATTGGCCCCCAGCTCG
>JADLGX010000358.1 GCA_020849095.1 Candidatus Eiseniibacteriota bacterium | reverse complement strand
GCGACTCCGCCGGGTGGTGACCGCGCTGCTGGCCGTGACCCTGGGTTCCTGCTCGCCACCCGAGCACGCGCCCCAGTGGGCGGGCGTGCGCGACCTGTCGCCTGCGTTCCCGCAGGCCGCGGATGCCGCCGATCCGTCGATCGCGGCGAACGCGGACGGTCGCGTCGCGCTCACCTGGGTGACGCGCGGCGACGCCGGCGCCGACCTGTGGTTTGCGCTGTCGTCCGACAGCGGCGAGCACTTCGGCGAACCGCTGCGGCTCAACACGCGCGCGGGCAAGGTGTCGTCGTACGCCGAGAGCCGTCCCCTCGTGGTGTTCGGCCCGGCCGGGCAGGTGACCGTGGCGTGGGCGAGCGCGCGCGACTCGGGCGAGTACGCCGACGACCTGGTCTCGCGCGCCAGCGACGACGGCGGGCGCACGTTCCAGAGCGAGGCGTTCCTCAACGACGATCACGCCAACCCGCTCTCCACCTATCACGGGTTCCTCGCGTTCGACGCCACGCCCGCCGGCGAGCTGGTGGCGGCGTGGATCGACGGCCGCGCCTCGCAGGGCCAGGCAGAACCCGCGCACGGCGAGATCTGGTTCGCCGCCAGCGGGGACGGCGGCCGGTCGTGGCGCGCCAACCGGCGCGTGGCGGGCGACGTGTGCTCGTGCTGCCGGCTGGGGCTGCGCGCCGATTCGCTCGGGCACGTGGCGATCGCTTACCGCGGCTCGCGCGGCGACCTGCGCGACCCGCGCCTGGCGTGGTCGCGCGACGACGGCGCCACGTTCGAACTCGACACGCTCGTCTCGCCCGACGGCTGGAAGCTGCCCGGCTGCCCGTCGGTGGGACCGGCGATCAGCATGAACCGCGGCGGCGGCGGTCACTACGCCTGGTTCACCGGCGCCGAGAACGCGGTGACCTCGCCCGGCGTGTACGTGGTGCCGTGGCGCGCCCCCGCCGGCGCGGCCGGAGCGCGGCGCAGCCTGGGCGACAGCCTGCGCGAACCCTCGCGCCCCATGCTGAGCGCGATGGGCATGGCCACGCTGGCCGGAGTCGTCGCGCGCGCGGCGGCGGACAGCACGCGCCGGCTGCTCGCCGTGCGCGCGCTGGAGCTGGACGGTGCGTGGACGCCGTGGCTCTTCCTGGGCGCGGACGTGCGCACGGCCGCCATCGCCGGAGCCTCCCCGCGCACCGCCTACGTCGTGTGGCAGGAAAAGACCGAGGCGGCCTCCCGGCTGAGATTCGTCCGGCTCACCCGGCGCTGAACCGGCGCGGCCCGCCGCGCCCGTCACCCGGTCCGGCGCGTACGCCGCTCGGGCTTTGCCGCCCCGAAAACCACGGTGCTACGGTGACGCCCCGTTTCCACCGGCACCCACACGCATCCGGCGCTTCCATCGCACCGAACGAGGTTCGCTTGAGCAGCCCCGATTCCGATCTGCAGGCCATCCGCCAGTTGAGCAGCGCTCGCGAACGCATCGTCGCCGAGCTCGGCAAGGCGATCGTGGGACAGGACGACGTCATCGACCAGCTGCTGACCGCGCTGTTCGCCGGCGGCCACGTGCTGCTGGTGGGCGTGCCGGGCCTGGCCAAGACGCTGCTCATCTCGAGCCTCGCGCGCGTGCTGGACCTGGAGTTCAACCGCATCCAGTTCACGCCCGACCTCATGCCCAGCGACATCACGGGCACGGACATCCTCGAGGAGGACGCCACCACGGGACGGCGCGCCATGCGGTTCATCCGCGGCCCCGTGTTCGCCAACGTGGTGCTGGCCGACGAAATCAACCGCACGCCGCCCAAGACGCAGGCCGCGCTGCTGCAGGCCATGCAGGAGAAGGAAGTCACCGCCGGCGGCCAGACGTTCTCGCTGCCGCTGCCCTTCTTCGTGCTGGCCACGCAGAACCCGATCGAGCTGGAGGGCACGTATCCGCTGCCCGAGGCGCAGCTCGACCGCTTCATGTTCAACGTGCAGGTGGACTACCCCTCGCAGTCCGAGGAAGAGCAGATCGTCTCCACGACCACGAGCGCCTACAAGCCGCAGCTCGAGCGCGTGCTGGGCGGCGCCGACATCCTGGCGCTGCAGCAGCTCGTGCGCCGCGTGCCGGTGACCGAGCACGTGGTGCGCTACGCCGTGCGCCTGGCGCGCGCGACGCGCGGCGGCGAGGGCGCCCCGGACTTCGTGCGCCAGTGGGTCAGCTGGGGCGCGGGCCCGCGCGCCTCGCAGTTCCTGGTGCTCGGCGCCAAGACGCGCGCCGTCATGCGCGGGCGGCTCGCGCCCGGCATCGAGGACGTGCAGGCCGTGGCCGCCGCCGTGCTGCGCCACCGCGTGGTGACCAACTTCACCGCCGAGGCCGACGGCGTGAAGCCCGACCGCATCATCGCCGACCTGCTGAAGAACGTTCCGACCGACTGAGCCGCGCCGCGATCCGGCCTTCCGCCGCGTCCCGAACCCCGAGGTACTCCGCATGGCCGACGCGCACCGCCCGATGCTGAAGCGCCAGATCGGCCTGTATGCCGCCACCGCGATCACGGTGGGCAACATCATCGGCTCGGGCATCTTCCGATCGCCGCACTCGGTGGCGGCCGAGCTGACCACGTTCCCGCTCGTCATCACGGCGTGGATCGTGGGCGGACTGCTCTCCATCTGCGGTTCGCTGGTGCTGGCCGAGCTGGCGGTGACGCACCCGAAGACCGGCGGGCTGTACGTGTTCATTCGCGAGAGCTTCGGCAACGCCGCGGGCTTCGTGTTCGGCTGGGCGAACCTGTGGGTGATCAAGCCGACGGTGAT
>JADLGX010000357.1 GCA_020849095.1 Candidatus Eiseniibacteriota bacterium | reverse complement strand
TTGATCGAGTTGACCGGAAGCCCGTCGCGAACGGTCCAGTGAGTGGGCACGAAAGGCGCCGGCGCGGCGAAGGACGCCGCGGCCCCGACGAGCGCCAGCGCGGCCGCCAGCAGGCCGGCGAGGAGCCCGCGCGCATGCCGACGGCGTGACGAGGAAGCGGGTTCGAAGGGCGGTTCGGTCACCGGAAGGAAGGCCATGGGTCGCGCGAAACTAGCGACACGGGGTGACGGCGGCAACGCCACGGGCCCCGGCGCGCCAGGACGAACGAAACCGGGGCAGGTCGCGACGACCCGCCCCGGCATCTCTTGTCAGTGTCGATCCGAACTCACTTCACCACGATGAACCGGCGGATGGATTCGTGGCCAGCCACCCGGTAGCGGGCGAAGTAGACGCCGGCCGCCGAGCTGGAGCGCGCGTTCCATGCCACCGTGTGCCGCCCTGCCGCATACAGGCCGTTCGCGAGCTGGGCGGTGACGCGTCCCTGCACGTCGAGGATCGTCACGTCCACGCGAGCGCTCACGGGAAGCGAGAACTCGACGCTCACCGGCCCGGTCGCGGGATTCGGCGCGATGCGGCCGAGCGAGTAGGCGAGCACCGGCTGGTTCGCCGTCGTGGAGATCGGCCCGAACGTCATCTCCTGTCCGGCGGCCGTCGTCGCCACGAGACAGTAGTAGAGCGTGCGGCCGGCCGGGGCCTCGCGGTCGAGCAGGATCGCGGTGTTCTCCTCGATGCGGAGCTCACCGTCCACCTCTTCCCATGGGCCCACCTCGGAGTCGGCGCGAAGCAGGCGAGCCTGCGAGGCGTCGATGCCCGCGGCGAACTGCCAGCGCACTTCGACTCCGCTTTCCAGGGCGTCGGCGCTGAACTCGGTCAACAGCGTGGGCGTGGCCAGGTCGATGATGCTGAACGCGGCGTTGCTCGCGTCGGTGGCCAGGTCGCCGGGAGTTCCGGTGGCGGTCACGCGGAAGAAGCAGTCCGCCGACGAGGCCGAGCCAGTCACGTTCCAGACGAACTCGCGCGCGGCGCCCCCCACCGAGCCGATCGCGGTGAACGGGCCGGCGGGGCCGGTCTGCGAGACGGCGAGGTCGAAGCCCGTCACATGTGACGTGTTGCCGGCCGTCCACCGCAGCGTGTCGGGAATCCCGAGGTAGAGCACTTCCCCGCCATTCGGGTCCGTCACTTCGACCGAGGGGTCGATCTGCTGCCAGACGCCCGCCTCGACGACCTTCCGGAACACGAGCCCGTGCCCGGCGTCGTTCAGGTGGATGCCGTCGCCGGAACCGTACTGGGGCAGGATCGTGCCGTCCGCCGCCACGAGGGGGTAGTACAGGTCGATCGCATTCGGCGCATAGCGGGCCAGCGTGGAGTCGGCCATGACGCGCAGCCGGTCACGAAGGTTCAGGTCCGCCAGGTTGCGAGGCTGCGACGTGGTGATCCAGATCGGCACGCCCATCGCCGCGGCGCGCGTCCGCAGCGTGTCGTAGTTGGCCAGCTGCTCCGCGACGCTGTAGCCGTTCGTCACGTCGTTGCTGGGCAGGTTGACGATGATCGCCCACGGTTTGTAGGTGAGCGCGTGGGTGATGTTGTTCCGCGGATTCGGGGCCGGCCGGCCCGGCGGCGGAACGAACGACGTCGGCATCACGTTGTACGTGGTGTAGCCGCCGATCGCGAGGTTCACGACGATGGCGTCGGGGTCGAGCGTGTGCAGGTAGGCCCGATAGCGGCCGACCCACGCGCTGTCCGGCGACGAAGCGCCCGTTCCGGCAGAAGTGGACGAACCGAGGATCACGATGAGCTTGGTCGAGTCACCGGTCGCCGGGACGCCACCGGTCATGCGCACGTCGTCGAGGTACCAGACGTGCGGGACCGCGTCCGCCGTCTGCTGTCCGAAGAAGACGGTCTTGATGGAAGTGAGATCCGCGGTGCCGGGATTGTCGCGGAACACCTGCATGGGAATCGCGATGCGCTGCCAGCTGCCGGCGGACACGCCGGACAGGTAGGCCGAGAGCGGCACCTTGGGCGTCTTGCGGTTCCCGAGGTCCTCGAGGTACAGGCAGGGCAGCCCGGCGGCCGAAGTGGCCGTGGGCGACATCACGTTGAAGATGAGGCTGTCGCGGGTGCTGGCGTCCTGGCCCGGCCATCCGGCGCCGGCATTCGCCAGCGCCCAGTCACCGCCGGCGGCCGACGTCCACGCCATCCGCAGCGAGTAGTTGCCCACGAGCGAGTACGTGGTGGAGACGGGAGCCTTGTCGGTGGCCGCGCGCTCGAGAAGGCTGGGCGCGGTGACCGACGTGAACGAAGCGTCCACGTAGACGGGCGTGGGACTGTCGCTGAAGAAGAGCGCATCGAAGTCGTGGCCCGCCAGAGGGGCCACGATGGCGAACGACTGGTCGCTGGCATCGTTGACGAGCGCGTCGATCGCGTTGGAGAGCCGGACGCGATAGTCGTTGCCGAGCGTGGCGGGCACGTCCCACAGGTAGGAGCCGGACGCCGCGGGAGCGGACGCGACCACCTCGGTCCACGAGCCGCCGCCGTTCGCGCTGACTTCGATGCGCACGTTGGCGAGATTGGCGCTCGTGAACAGGATCTTGCGCTGGGAACCGGCGGGCCACTGCTGCAGCCCGTTGGGCGACACGAGCGCCACCGATGCGACGGGCACCGAGATGGTGAACGGCGCGTTGCTCTGGTCGGTCAGCGCGGGATTCGAGGAATCCGTCACGCGCACGAGGCCCTGGGTCGTGGGCGTGGATGGCACGGTCCACGCGTAAGCCTGCGCGGCCGCGGGCACGTTGCTGGCCACCGGCAGCCACGTTGCGCCGCCGTCGACCGAGTACTCGATGTCCACGTTCGCGACGTTGACGCTCCCCCACGCGATCGCGTGGATGGTGCCCATTCCCCAGTCCTCGCCCCCGTTCGGGGCGGCCAGCACGAGCGACGTGCCGACGCCGGCCACGATCTGGTAGCGCAGGACCCGCTGGTTGGCCCAGTCGGCGACCCACATCCGGCCATTGGCCTCGTCGAGCACGAGCGCCCGAGGGGTGGCCAGGGTGGAGGCCGTGGGTGGATTGAGCGCCGAACCCACGGTGAACGAGGCCTGCCCGATCACATTGGTCGCGGGCGAGCCGTTCGGCAGGGTGGCGGCGTTGTCGAACACCATGATGCGGTTGTTGGCTTCCTCGACGACGAAGATCCGGCCCGTCGCGTCACCATGCACGTAGCGCGTGTTGCTGAACTTGCTCTGCGTGACGCCGGCCGTGTTGGTGGTGAAGTCCGGCTGGCCGAGCACGCCGTCCGCGGGCGCGCCATTGGGCTTGTTCGCCGCGTCGTCGTAGCGCACCGCGCGGCGGTTGGCGTAGTCGCTCACCCACAGCCGGCCGGCGGCATCCACGAACACGGAGTTCGGGTTGCTCAGCTTGGACTGGGTGATGCCGCTGGTGACGGTGGTGAAGTCGGGTTGCCCCAGCACGCCGTCGGCGGCGGCGCCGTTCGGCTTGTTGGCCGCGTCGTCGTAGCGCGTGACGCGGTGGTTGTTGAAGTTGCTCACGTACAACCGGCCGGAGGCGTCCGTCGCGATGCCGCAGGGGCCGCTCGTCTTGAGCGCGGTGTTCCCCGAGGCGCTGGTGACGAAGTCGAGCTGGCCGAGCACGCCGTCGGCGGGAGCGCCGTTCGCCTTGGCGGAGGCGTTGTCGAACCGCAGCACCCGGTTGTTCGTGAAGTCACCGACCCACAACCGGCCGGCGGCGTCCACGTGCACGCCGATCGGGTTGTTCATCTTGACGGCGGAGAGCCCGCTGGTCGCGGTCGTGAAGTCGGGCTGTCCCAGGACCGCTTCGGCGGCGGCGCCGTTGATCATGGCGTCCGAGGAACCGAAGCGCAGCACCCGGTGGTTGGCGCGGTCGGCCACGAACAGCTTGCCGGTGGTGGGATCGAGCGTGACGCCATTGGGGCCGTTGAAGCGGCTGGCCGTCGTGGCGGCCGCCGGGCGCGTGATGAGGTCGGCCGGACCGAGGACTCCGGAGGCGGCCATGCCATTCGTGATCTGTGCCCGCACGGGGTGGGCGAGTTGCAGTCCGCCCAGGAACAGGCACGCGGTGACTGCC
>JADLGX010000356.1 GCA_020849095.1 Candidatus Eiseniibacteriota bacterium | reverse complement strand
GCCATGAGTTCACTGCCGATGATCGGGGAGTCGCTGCGGATCGCCCTGCGCGCGCTGGTCGCCAACAAGGTCCGGGGCGCCCTGACGACGCTCGGCATCATCATCGGCATCGTCGCGGTCGTGACCACGATGACCGCGGTGAACGGGCTGCAGAACCGCTTCCGCGAGAGCTTCTCCGCGGTGGGCTCCGACGTGATATACGTCTCGCGCATGCCGTGGGTCGTGATGAACGACTTCTTCCTCTACCGCAACCGTCCGGGGCTGGACATGCGCGAGGCGCGGGCACTGGAAGCTCGCCTGCGCGGGCGCGCGCTCGTGAACCCCTCGCTGGACACCCGCATGGACGTCAAGCGCGGCGCCGAAACGCTCGAGGGCGTGACGATCATCGGCACCACCGAGAAGCAGTCGCTCTTCTCCAGCGCGCAGCCGCAGGGCGGACGTTTCCTGATGCCCCACGACCTGACGAGCAAGCGCAACGTCTGCGTGATCGGCAGCGACGTCCGCGACAAGCTCTTCAAGGGCGTGGACCCGCTGCACCGCACCATCAAGCTCGGCCGCCACGAGTTTCGCGTCATCGGCGTCATGGAGAAGCAGGGCGGCAGCTTTCTCGGCGGACCCAACTTCGACAAGCAGGTGTACGTCCCGATCACATCCTACCTGCGCACCTTCGGCGGCCGCCGGGGGCACGTGGACGTGAACATCGCCATCAAGTCGCCGTCGCAGGAAGCGATGGCGGACCTCGAGTACGAGGTGATCGGCGAGATGCGGAAGGTCCGCGGGCTGCGCCCGGTCGAGCCGGACAACTTCTCGATCAACAAGCTCGACACGCTCGTCGGCACGTTCAACAACGTCATGGGCGTGGTGCTGCTGGTCGGGCTGCTGGTCACGAGCGTGTCGCTGTTCGTGGGCTCGGTCGGCGTCATGAACATCATGCTGGTCTCGGTCACGGAGCGAACTCGCGAGATCGGCATCCGCAAGGCGATCGGCGCGACCCGGCGCAGCATCCTGCTGCAGTTCCTCTTCGAGTCCTCGGCCATCTGCCTGCTCGGCGGCACGGTCGGCATCGCGATCGCGGCGGGCGTGGCGGCCATCCTGAATGCCACGGTCATGCCGGCCAGCCTGTCGCTGCCCATCCTCGGCATCGCGGTGCTCATCTCGATCCTCGTCGGCGTCGTCGCCGGCGTCGCGCCCGCCTGGCGCGGCGCCCGGCTCGACCCCATCGAAGCGCTGCGTCACGAGTGAGCCGAAAGGGGCGAGTCCATGAGTCCGCGTGACGTGCTGGCGATGTCGCTCGGCGCCATCCTGGCCAACAAGCTCCGCAGCGTGCTCACGCTGGTGGGCATCGTTGCCGGGGTCGCCTCGATCATCGCGGTCATGACCGCGATCTCGCTCGTCCAGGCCACGATGGAGCAGGAGATGAGCGTGCTCGGCTCGCAGACCTTCCAGATCCAGAAGTGGCCGGCCGGCGGCTTCACCTCGGAGGCGGAGCGCCGCAAGGCCATGAGACGGCCGCCACTCACGCTCGCGAACGCCGAGGCCATCCGCGCGCAGGTGCCCACGGTGGACCTGGTGGGTTCGGAGATCTGGGAGTTCGGCTTCTCCGCCGAGTACCACGGCGAGAGCACGAACCCCAACCTGTCGATCGTCGGCGGAACGCCGGAGTACCCGCCCAACAACACGCACTACGTGGGGCTGGGCCGCAACCTGTCGCCGATGGACATGCGCAGCGCCGCCAACGTGGTGGTGATCGGCCATGCGATCGCGCAGAAGCTGTTTCCGTTCGTCGATCCGGTCGGCCGCGAGATCCTGTTGGACCGTCGCCGCTACCGGGTGGTCGGAGTCTTCGACGAGAAGAAGTCGGCGTTCGGCGGCAACTTCGACAACTACGTGCTCATGCCGGTCACCACGTTCCTGGGCGTCTACGGGCTCACCGACCGTCAGGGCAACATGCGCTCGGTCAACATCACGGTGCGCGCGAAGACGCCCGAGCTGATGGACGAGTCCATCGACCAGGCGCGCCAGGTGCTGCGCGCGCAGCGCGGCGTGCGGCCCGGCCAGGAGGACAACTTCGACTTCTACAACA
The DNA here is from genome assembly GCA_020849095.1 of Candidatus Eiseniibacteriota bacterium. Lineage (GTDB taxonomy): Bacteria > Eisenbacteria > RBG-16-71-46 > RBG-16-71-46 > RBG-16-71-46 > CAIXRL01. The sequence goes on along the minus strand of JADLGX010000356.1, from coordinate 3,508 downwards.
GCGCCAGCCTGATCACCGAGTTCAACAAGATGAGCGTCGGCGTCAAGCTCGCGGGCTTCGTCATCGGCATCATCGCCCTGATCGTAGCGGGCATCGGGATCATGAACATCATGCTCGTGGCGGTGACCGAGCGGACTCGCGAGATCGGCCTGCGTAAGGCGCTCGGGGCGCGCGCTTCCACGATCCGCATGCAGTTCCTGCTCGAGGCGGTCGTGCTGTGCAACATCGGCGGCGTGGTGGGTGTGGTCGCCGGCTTCGCGCTCGGCAACGTCGTCGCACTCTTCACGAGCTTCCAGCCCCGCGTGCCGCTGGAGTGGGCCGTGATCGGGCTGCTGTTCTGCACCGCCGTCGGGGTCGCCTTCGGCATGCTGCCGGCGATTCGCGCCTCGCGGCTCGACCCGATCGAGGCGCTGCGCTACGAGTAGCGCTGCTGCCCCGGCCGCCGTGCCAGTACGCCGAAGCGCCCCGCAGTCCTCCGCGGGGCGCTTCGGCGATTCCGGCCGGGAATGCGCCGCTACTCCACCCGCACCAGCTTCTGCTGTCCCTGGTAGCCGCCCGACGTCATGCGCACCAGGTACACGCCGGCCGCCGTTCGCCGGCCCGACTCGTCACGGCCGTCCCACGACAGCGAGTAGCGCCCGGGCTCGTGACGGCCGCGCGCCAGCGTGCGCACGCGCGCACCGCGCAGGTCGTACACCTCCAGCGCCACGTCTCCGGCGCGCGCGACCTCGAAGTGCACCGCCGCGTGCGCCGAGAACGGGTTCGGGAACGCGGACGACAGCCGCGTCGCCGACACCGGCCCGCCCGGGTCCGCGCCCGTGGGATTCGTGTTCAGCTCGATCTGGTAGGTGCCGCTCTTGGCGGTCTCGCTCGAGTGCGGCTTGTACACGACCAGCGCGATCGTCGTGGGCACCTCGGCGATGAACACCACTTCCTCGTCCTGTCCCTCGCCGTTCTCCCACGACCAGCCGCGCTCTTCTCCCTGCGAGCGGTTCTGGAACGGGCGCTCGGCGTCGTACAGCGCCATGGCCCAGTCCACCGTGCCGGTCAGGTTGCGCAGGTGGAACACGTGCCGCCCCACGGGCAGCGCGAACTGGTGCACCTGCACCGTGCGGCTCGCGGCCAGCGTGAACGGCCCGTGCACGGGCACTGCGGGGTTGCGCACCACGCCGCTCACCAGGTCCACGACGTAGCTGGCGGTGTCCTGCGACACGCGGGTGATGCCCACGTCGTACGCCGTGCGCGCGGCGAGCGTGTAGTTGCACAGCAGCAGTTCGGTGGCTCCCTGCCCCCAGAACGACTCCTCGAGCGAAGTCTCGAAGCCGGTGTCGGATGTGTTGGTGGGAGCGAACAGCGCCGCGTCCACGTCGGCGGTGTCGCGCGGCGTCACCGCGACCGCGGCAAAGTCCACGCCCGAGCCGGCCAGGAACGACGGCATCCGCACGCCGTCACAGTCGAAGTACACGTACTCCTCGGGCAGACAGTACTCCCACCCGGCCATCGGCCCGCCGATCTGCCCGCGCCGCCACTGCGACGTGTTCGCGGCCATAGTGTCGGGCAGCCAGCTCCACTGCGCGCCGTAGATGTTGTTGAGTTCGTCCAGCTCGGGCACGACGCCGCTCGGATCGAGCAGGAGCGACAGCACGTGCCGCCCGCCGGGCAACTGCGGCGCCGTCACGTTGGGGTGCGTGTAGGTGGTCAGTCCCAGCAGCCCGTTGTAGCCGAGGCTCAGCAGCACCTGGTCGTCGAGCCGCATCTGCATGACGTTGCTGGTGCTGGTCACGTCGCTCACGTTGCGCTTGCTGGCGTTGATCCACGTGGGCTTGTCGTCGCCGTACAGGATGCCGGGCGCCAGCGCGAGCGACGCCGTGGCGTCACCGGTGGGGCGCGGCACGAGCGGTGCCGCCCAGCCCGCGGGAGTGACGATCGCCAGGTCCGCGGGCTTGCGATAGATCTTGAGTGACACCGTCGCGGGATCGGTGCCCGCCGACGGATCGCGCCAGATGACGAGGGCGTAGAACCCCACGCTCGACGCCGTGAACGAGAGCGTGCCGAAGCCCTGACCGTTCATGATGGCGGTGCCGTCCACCGTGGACAGCGTGCGGAACGTGGCGCCCGAGCTGATCCACGACACCTTGAAGGCGCCGGATCCCGCCAGCCGCAAGATCTCGGCCGTCAGCTTGCCGGTCTCGCCCGTAGCCACGTCCAGATTGCGGATCGTCACCATCTGGTTGGCGGCAAAGCTCACGGCGAGCGAGTCGCCCACGCCGATCGTGCTGCTGGTGTTGACGCGCACGTGGTAGTCGGTCGTGTCGCTGCTCGTGTTGACCACGCCGATGTTCCACAGGCTCTGGCTGGTGTTGATGTTGTTGGTGATGATCGCGTCGGTCAGGTTGGCGCCGCGACCGGCGGTGACGAGGCCGTTGGTGAAACCGTCGTTCGAGCCGTCGGTGGGGTAGTGCAGCATCAGGTCGTAGTTGGCGCTCAGGTCGCGCCCGCCCGGCTGCTCGGCCCACAGTTCGGCCGCCACCCAGCGCTGCGAGCCGATCAGCGGAAAGCTGTTCGAATGCGTGTAGGCCAGCCCGTCGCAGTTGTAGAAGCGCGTTCCGCCGATGGGCACGCTGATCACGTTGGAACCGCCCAGCCGGTTGGGAGGCGCGGGGCGGGTGTGGCCGGTGTTGCGGCTCAGCTGCAGCGGCTTCCACACGAACTGCCGTCCCCAGCGGTTGTTCGTTTCGCTCAGCTCGGGGATCACCTCGCGCGCGTCGGTCCACGCCTCGACCGTGTGCCGTCCGCCACGGATGGTGTGCGGGCCGCGGTTGATGACGGTCTGCGAGTTGGGCGGCGCGATGATGGCGATTGTCGAGACGGAGTCCAGCGGTTCGCCGTCCACCAGCAACCGGGTGCGGTAGACCTGGTCCACGTCCACTTCGCCCGTGTTCTCGACGGCCCATGCGAACCACGTGCTGTCCTGGTTGCCCGCCAGCGTCGGCGTGTCGGTGCAGTTGCCCGTGGTGGCGCCGGCCACCGACCGCGCGACCACGCCGTCGGTCCATCCGCCGGGAATGCGCTCGTTGAGGTCGGTGGGGTAGGGATCGCGCACGATGTAGTTGGGCGAGGTGGGCGTCCCGTAGAGGTCGTACGAGTGATTGCCCTGCAGGTCGGTGGCCGAGACCTCGAACCGGTAGGTGCCCGGGGGCAGCTCGCTGGTCGTGAGCGAGGGGGTGGATGAAAAGGTCACTTCGTCACTCACACCATTCTCGAAGCGCCGGATCGCATACTGCTGGATGCCCGAGCCCACGTCGGGCGGCACATCCCAGGCGAGGCTGATCGTTCCGTCGGCTGACGGCGAGTTCGGGGTGTGATCCGTCGAGTGGATGTTGGTCGGCGGCAGTGGCGGGGTGTAGTCCGTCCAGAACCCGGCGTTCGCCCACGTGTGCCAGATCGACGAGGCGGACAGAGAACCGGAGTACCGCGACATGAACGCGGAGCGGAAGTCCTGCACCGT
>JADLGX010000355.1 GCA_020849095.1 Candidatus Eiseniibacteriota bacterium | reverse complement strand
CCGAGGAGATCTCGGCGCTCGACCTGTCGCGCGTGCGCGAGGTGGTGCTGTCCGCGTGCGACACCGGGCTGGGAGACATCGCCGCGGGTGAAGGCGTGCTGGGATTGCAGCGCGCGTTCCGCCTGGCGGGCGCGCGGTCGCTGGTGATGAGCCTGTGGCCGGTGGACGACCGCGCCACGCGTGACTGGATGAACGAGTACTACGCCTCGCGCCTGGACGGCGGGGCGGGGGTGGCGGCCTCGGTGCGCGCCGCCGACCTGGCGCGGCTGGCCAAGCTGCGTGCGGCCAAGCAGCCCACGCCGCCCTCGGCGTGGGCGGGGTTCGTGCCGCTGGGGGACTGAGGGCGACTCCCGGACCCGGGCTCCGATGCGGTAACGTGCCCGCGCCCGAAGTCGCCTCCATCCGTCCCACCGGAGTCCCCGCATGCCGCTCATCGAAGTCGAACGCGAAGGCGCGCTCGCGCGCGTGTGGTTCAACCGTCCCGAGGTGCACAACGCGCTCAACGCCGACCTGGGCGTGGCGCTGCTCGAGGCGCTCGACGCGCTAGCAGGCGACGATTCCTGCCGCTGCGTGATCCTCGGCGGACGCGGGCCCAGCTTCTGCGCCGGTGCCGACATCGGCGCGATGAAGGCGAGCGCGTCGGCCTCGTTCGACGAGAACGTCGCCGAGGCCACGCGGCTCGGCGCGGTGTTCGCGGCGCTGGCCGACTTCCCGAAGCCCGTCGTCGGGCGCGTGCACGGCGGCGTGTACGGCGGCGGCGTGGGCTTTGCCTGCGCGTGCGACATCACGGTCGCGAGCGACGACGCCAAGTTCGGACTGACCGAAGTGCGGCTGGGCATCCTGCCCGGGCTGATCTCGCCCTACGTGCTGCGCCGACTGGGCGACCGCCAGGCGCGCGAGCTCATGCTCACGGGCGAGCGCTTCGACGCCGCGACCGCGCTGCGCGTGGGACTGGTGCACCACGTCGTGCCGGCGGCCGAACTGGACGCGAAGGTCTCCGAGCGCGCGGGCGAACTGCTCAAGGGCGGGCCGCACGCGCAGAAGCGCATCAAGGCGCTGCTCGCGCAGTGGGCCGACACGCCGTGGACGGCCTACCGCGCGTCGCTGCCGCGCACGCTGGCCGAGGTGCGCAGCGGTGACGAGGCCAAGGACGCGCTGGCCGCCTTCTTCGAGAAGCGCAAGCCCCGCTGGATGGCATGAAATCGCTCGCGAAGGGCGAGCAGGGCGGAACCCCACCGGGGGCGCTGGCGCCGCTGCTCGTCATGGTGGCCGTTGCCGCCCTCTCGATGCTCGTGCAGAGGCGGACGCTCGGGGCGTTCTTCACTCCGGACGATCTGGTCTTCCTTCGCATGGCGCGCGCCGCGGAATCCCAGGCGGGCGCCGTGCAGGGTTGGCGCTGGCTTTCCTCCTCCACGTTTCGCGCGCTGGCCAACGGGCCCTTCGGCATCGACCCGGTTCCCTACCACGCGCTGAACCTGGTGTTGCTCGCGATCGCCAGCGCCCTGCTGTTCCTGCTCGCGCGCCGCTGGGGAGCGAGCACCGCCGCGGCCGCCGCGGGCGCGGCCTGCTACGGCGTCTCGCGCGTGCATTTCACCGCGCTGGCCTCGGCCTCCTCCCACGGCGAGTTTCTCGCGGTCACGCTGCTGCTGACGGCGCTTCTGGTGGCGGCGCGCTCGGGCATTCGCATGGCGTGCGCCGCGGCGCTGGTCGTGGCGGCGCTGCTGGCCAAGGAGAGCGTGATGCTGGTGCCGCTCGCCGCCCTGCTCGTGCCGGCGCCGGCAGCGGGAGGGCGCAGCTCGCGCCCGGCCGGGCACCTCCTGGTGGTCGCGCTGGCGTCGCTGGCCGCCGGAGGGCTGCTGCTGGGCGTGGGCCGCTCGTCCGGTGCGCTGGCGGGAGGCGCGTACGAGATCGCGTTCGGCCGCAATCTCGCGGACTCCCTCTTCACGCTGCTGCAGTGGTCGCTCGACGGTGTGCGGGCGATTCCCGACCTGGCGACCGAGCCGGACCCCCTGGCGTTCGTGTGGGGGCTTCCGTCGGCGCTGGCCATCGGCGCGCTCGCGTGGTGGTCGCGCAGGCGCGCGCCGCTGGTGGCCGTGGGAGCCGCGTGGTGGGTGCTCGCCGTACTGCCCGTGCTGCCGCTCGTCCACCAGACGTACCTGCACTACCTGGTGACGCCCTGGGCGGGATTCGGGCTCGCCATTGCCGGGCTCGCCGACCTGGCATTCGCCTGGGCCGCCGGGCGCACCATGGACGCGCGCGTCGCGTCGCTCGCTCGCGGCGGCGCGCTGCTCGCGTGCCTGATCGCCTGCACCTTCGCGCTGGCGCAGGAGCGTCTTCTCGATCGGCGCTGGACGGAGCGGCTGCCGGGAGGGGACATCCCTCGCGACCCGGTGTTGCGCAAGTCCGAGTTCACGCGCCGCGTCGTGGAGGAAACCGCGCAGGCGCTGGCGGGCCGCCGCGCGCGTGTCGCGTACCTGGTGCTCGACGGCGCGCAGGAGCAGCTCGACGTGCGCAGCGGGGAGCGGCAGGCGCTCGACGGCGGGGCCGCCGTTCCCGTGCGGCACGCGCTGCCGGTCACGCTCGACGACGGCGCCGTGCTCCGGTTGCTCGTGCCGACGGTGGACAGCGTTCTGTTCGTGAGAAAGTGGATGGGCCCGCTCGAGGACTTCGAGCACTTCTACGCGTTCGGCGACATGCACCTGCAGCCGCTCGGCCGGCCTCCCGGGGCGTACGAGCGCATGGCGCTGGGCCTGGTGGGCGCGGGCCTGCCGGAGCCTGCGGTGAGCCTGCTCGACGGCGCGAGCGGCGCATGGCCCGAACGCCCGTCCCTGCTCTGGGCGCATGCCATCGCGCTCGCCCGCACCGGCCGGCACGAGCGGGCCCGGGCGCGGCTGCGCGACATCGTCCGGATCGCGCCGGAGGATTCGTTCGCCGTGCGGGCGCGCGAGGCGCTCGCCTCGCTTCCGGATGGCGCGAGCGGCGCCGGGAGGCGGTAAGGCGCTCGCAAAGAATGGCCTGCTGGAGGGCCGGCCGGAGCCGCTAGAATTATCCGGTCACGCCGAACCGCCCGTTCCCTCCACCTCCGCGAGGCTGCTTTGCGTCCGACTTCCCGCTTTGTCACGGCACTCGCCGTCCTCGTGGTGTCCTCGATTGCCCGGTTCACCCATGCGGAGCCCGGCACGGTGTGGCTCGATTTCACCGCCGCCCCGCTCGTGCACGCCTCGCCGATGACCGTCGCCACGGCGGCGGGGACGCTCGTGGACGTCACCGTCCAGACCGGAGGCACGCAGGGGCTGTACTCGTTCAATCGCGACACGCTCGGAGTGATTCACACGGGGCTCGACTACGACAGCCTGTACTGTCTGGCCATCTTCAATGGCGGCGGAACCTCTTCGGTCTCCACGACGATCACGTTTTCCAATATCCGTGT
>JADLGX010000354.1 GCA_020849095.1 Candidatus Eiseniibacteriota bacterium | reverse complement strand
TGTTCGACCTGCACGTGAAGTCCGTGGGGCCCGACGGCGTGGGCACGATCGGCGTGACGGCGGTCAAGTCGCGCGACTGCGTCAACACGCCGATTCCCGTGATGGCCGGCGCGCAGGCGTCGGTGGTGGTGCACAACGCGCTGCTCGCGCTGGAGCCGCCGGTGCTGGGCAACGGGCTCGCCGGCGTCGCCTACTCGCAGTCCATCACCACGGCCGACGGTGTCGCGCCCTACACGTACTCGCTGCTGACGGGCGCGCTGCCCGCGGGGCTCACGCTGTCGGCGGCGGGTGAACTGTCGGGCACGCCGTCCGCCACCGGCACGTTCGCGTTCACCGTGGGAGTCAGCGATGCCGCCGGCTGCCCGGGTTCGCGCGCGTACTCGCTGACCGTCTCCTGCTCGCCCATCTCGGTCTCGCCGCCCACGCTGCCCAACGCGCAGCTCGGCGTGCCGTACATGGAGACGCTCAGCGCCTCGAGCGCGCTGCTGCCCGTGGCGTGGAGCGTGAGTTCGGGCAGCCTGCCCGCGGGACTGACGCTGTCGCCCACCACGGGCGAGATCTCCGGCACGCCCTCGGCGCCCGGCTTCCACCTGTTCACTCTCACCGCGACCGATCCAGCCGGCTGCACGGGCGAGGAGAACTACGCGCTCAGCGTGTTCACCGATCCCGCCGCCTCCAACGTGGCGGCGAACGTCGCGGGACTGTGCCTGTCCGCCGTGCACACCACCGCGAGCGTGCCCTTCGTGTACACGCGCGGCGAGAACGCCACGGCACGCGCGGTGAGCGTCACGTTCACGCTCGACACCGGAATGATCTCGCTCGTCACGCCGGCCACGCCGGCCGCGAGCATCCAGTCCGGCACGTGGCTCGCCGGCTACGCCAACCGCACGTTCGCGGTGGTGGACAACGGCGGCGGCTCGTACACGGTCAACCTGGGGCTGGCCGGCTCGCCGTGCGGACCCGACAGCGGCGGCGTGCTGTTCACCGTGAACGTGCAGTCGGTGGCCGGCGACGGCGCCGCAGCGCTCTCCGTGGCCGCCGTCAGCGCCACCGACTGCGCCGGCGCGCCGCTGCCCGTGGTGCCCGGCGCGCTCGCGCCGCTGTCGGTGAGCCACGCCGCGCCGCCCGCCATTTCGGACCTGGCCGCCACGCAGGTGACCACGGGCAACGGCGGATCCGGACGCACCGCCATCGTCGTGACCTGGACCCAGCCGCAGCCCGGGCCGGTGGCGCTGTATCGCGCGCCCTTCGGCAGCTACCCCGAGTACGACGACGACGGCGGCACGGCGCCGGACTCCGCGCTGGCGCCCGCCGCGCCGTGGACGTTGGTGAGCGCCAACGCCACCTCCGGCGTGGTGGACGTGCCGCCGGTGCGCGGCAGCTGGCACTACGTGGCCTTCTGCACCGACTCGTGCGGCAACGTTTCGGCCGCCTCCAACCGCTCCAACGGCGCGCTCGACTACCACCTGGGCGACGTGTCCAACCGCGTCACGCCCGGCGTGGGGGACAATCGTGTGGCGCTCGACGACGTGTCGCTGCTGGGCGCGCACTACGGCATCTCGGGCGCGACGCTCGTCACCGACGGCGTCGCCTACCTCGACGTGGGCCCCACCGTGGACGGCCTGTCCACGTCGCGGCCGACGACGGACAACGTGATCGACTTCGAGGACCTGCTGGTGTTCGCCACGCAGTTCCACGAGGTCTCCGCGCCGCAGGATGCGGCGGCGCCCGCGCGGGCCGGCGCCGAGGGCGAGGTGTTCGAGGTCGAGGCGCCGTCGCTGGTGGCGGCCGGGCAGGAGTTCGTGGCCACGCTGACGATCCGGGCCGGCGGCCGGCTGCAGGGATTCTCGGCTCCGCTCGCGTGGGACGCGTCGGTGGCGCAGCCGCTTTCGTTCGAGAGCGCCGGCTTCATCGAAGGGCAGGGGGGCGTCGTGCTGTCGCCGCGGCCGGGCACCGTGGACGCCGCGCTGTTCGGCCGGCGCGCGCGCGGCATGGACGGCGCCGGTGAAGTCGCGCGCGTGCGGTTCCGCGCGCTGCGCGAGGGCGACCCCGGCATCCGCTGCGGCGAGGTGATCGCGCGCGGCGCCGGCAACATGCCGCTCGATCCGGCGCTGCTCACGCGCGAGTCGCGCGAGCTGGCGCCCGAGCGCACCGTGCTGCTCGCGCCCGCGCCCAATCCCGCGCGCGGCGCCGCCCTGGTGTCGTTCGCGCTCGCGCGGGCCGGCGCGGTGGACCTGGCGCTGTACGGCGTGGACGGACGGCACATGGCCACGCTGGCGCGGGGCGCGTTCGACGCCGGCGTGCACCGCGTGGACTGGCGCGGCGGCGGTTCGGGCGGCGGCGCGCTGGCGCCCGGCATCTACTGGCTGCGCCTGGAAGCGGCCGGCGAGCGCTTCACCCGCCGCCTGGTGCTCTTGCGATGAACGCGCGCGCGACGTTCGCCCGCGCGCTGCTCGCCGCGCTCTCGGCGGTGCTGCTCGGCGCCGCTTCGCCCAAACCGCCCGCGCCGGTGCCGCAGCCGCGCCTGACCGACTTCATCGCTCCTCCGGGCACTCAGTCCGCCTTTCAGCCGTTCATGCTGCACGCGGACGTGTGGATCGGGATCGACAAGCGCGCGCGGCTCGACACGCTGGTGTACGCGCTCGAGAACGGCGCGCGCACGTGCCGGGTGACCAACGCCGACAGCCTTTGGGCGGTGGACTACACGTGGATCTACCCGCACAGCGTGTTCCCGCCGCGCTGGTACGACGCGCAAGCGCTGCTGCAGGCGGGGGATTCGATCTCGGTTCCCGAGGACGCCGTGATCCAGTTCACGTTCGGCACCTGCCGGATCGGCGTGCGCGCTCACGACTACGCGAGCGCGCGCGCCGAGGCGCTGAAGAACTGGCCGCCGATCATGCCGCAGCGGCTCGCGGGACGGCTGCGCCTCAAGCTCGAGCGCGCCCAGCGCGTGCTGCGCGGGGAGCCGCTGGAGTAGGCCGCTTTTCGCCGCGATGGGAAGGGCTGCGGGCCGCCTTGGACCACCGTGCCGCCGGACGTATCCTGCCCGCCGTCCCCCCCCCGGCGGAGGAAACACCATGTCGCCCACGCGCATCGGCCGCGAGGTTCTCGGAGACCTCGCCGCCGCGTCCCGTCAAGAGTGGCTCGTCACCAATGGCATCGGCGGCTATGCCGCCGGAACGGTCGGCGGCGCGCTCACGCGCCGCTACCACGGACTGCTGATCGCCGCCCGCAAGCCGCCCGTCGAGCGCATGCTGCTGCTGGCCAAGCTGGCCGAGCGCATCCAGCTGAACGGCGAGTGGGTGGATCTCGACCTCAACCACTGGCGTGGCGGCATCTCGAGCCCGCTCGGCCACCTGCACCTGGAGTCGTTCGCACTCGAAGGTACGGTGCCGGTGTGGACGTGGGCCATCGGCAGCACGCGGCTCGAAAAACGCGTGTGGATGGAGCAGGGCCACAACATCACGTACGTGCAGTACCGCCTGGTCTCGGCGAGCGCGCCGGTCACGCTGTCGCTGCGCGCCATGGTGGACCACCGCGACCACCACGAGACCACGTCGC
>JADLGX010000353.1 GCA_020849095.1 Candidatus Eiseniibacteriota bacterium | reverse complement strand
CCGTGCTCAACAGTCGCGAGCACAACGACGCCAACGTCCTCGCGCTCGGCGCCCGCATCGTTCATCGCGGCGCGGCGACGCGAATGGTTCGGCTGTTTCTCCAGACTCCGTTCGCCGGCGGCCGACACGAGCGCCGGGTCAAGAAGATCATGGCGCTGGAGAGAAGCTGACTCCGGCGCTTTTTCGTGGCGCCCCGTCATCGCGGCGCCGCCAAGGAAGCCACCCCGCATGAAGCTTTCGAACGAAGTCATCCGCCGCCTGCCCAAGACCGAACTCCACTGCCACCTGGACGGCAGCGTCCGCCCGGCCACCGTGCTCGAGCTGGCCAAGGAGCAGGGCGTCAAGCTGCCGACCACCAACCTGGCGCGGCTCACGCGCCTCATGCAGGCCGGCAAGCGCACCCGCAACCTGGGCGACTACCTCAAGATCTTCGACATCACGCTCAGCGTGATGCAGGAGAAGGACGCGCTCTACCGGATCTCGTACGAGCTGGTCGAGGACTGCGCGGAAGAGAACGTGCGCCATCTCGAGGTGCGCTACTCGCCCATCCTGCACCGCAAGCGGCGGCTGTCGTTCCCCGACATCGTGGACCCGGTGATCGCCGGCCTGCGTGACGCCGGCGCGCGCCACAACATGTCCACGGGTGTGATCATCTGCGGCATCCGCTCGATGGGCCCCAAGGTGTCCATGGAACTGGCGCAGCTGGCGGTGGCCTACAAGGGCCGCGGCGTGCTGGCGTTCGACCTCGCGGGCCAGGAAAAGGACTACCCGGCCAAGGCGCACCGCGACTCGTTCGAGCTGATCCACAAGAACAACATCAACTCGACCGTCCACGCGGGCGAGGCGTTCGGCCCCGAGAGCATCGGCCAGGCGCTGCACTACTGCGGCGCGCACCGGATCGGGCACGGCACGCGGCTTCTCGAGGATGACGGCCTGCTGCGCTACGTGCGCGACCACCGCATTCCGCTCGAAATGTGCCTGTCGTCCAACGTGCAGACGCGCGTCTCCAAGACGCCGCAGGCGCACCCGTTCGGCCAGTACTTCCGGCAGGGACTGCGCGTGACGCTCAACACCGACAACCGGCTCATGTCGGCGACCACGGTGTCGGACGAGATCGCGCTGGCCGTGAAGGCGTTCAAGCTGAGCCCGTACGAGATCAAGCGCATCATCATCAACGGGTTCAAGAGCGCGTTCATGCCCTACCCGCAGAAGGCCCGCATGCTGCGCGAGGTGAACCTCGAGATGGATCGCATCTTCCTGGATGCGTTTCCGCAGGAGTACGACCTGCGTGGCAGCTACTGAGCGCATCGTGCGCTCGGCCCCCTGGATCGTGTCGCTGTCGGCGGCCGCGGTGTGTCTCGCGGCCGCGGGCGGCGCGTGGGCCGCGGACTTCGCCGTCCGCATCGCGGGGGTCAACCGCGTCGGGCTGCAGGTGAGCAACTACGGCTTCATCGGCAACAACTTCGTCACGCGCTCGCCGTCGTTCGAGTTTCCGCTCGGCAAGGGCTACGAGCACCTGTCGCGCGGCGGGCTGTGGGTGGGCGCGCGCGCGCTGGACGACGACGGCGTGTTCACCGGCGTGTCGGCGGCCATAGTGGACAACTCGCAGGGCTCCAGTGGCCCGTCCGAGACCGAGTTCACGCCCCTGGCCGGCGCGCTGATCGAGCGCTCCCGCATCCAGAACGCCAAGCGCTACTCGCCCGACGCCCTCTCGGACCAGGACCTGATAGCCGAATACGCCGACACGCCGGCCAAGCCTTCGTTCGGATTCCAGCGCGAGCCGCACCGGCCGATGAACCTGCGCATCACCCAGCGCTCGCTGGGGTTCACGCTCAAGGCGGCCGACGCGTTCGTGGTGACCAGCTTCACCATCCACAACGACGGCGCCGCGCTGCAGGACGTGTGGGTGGCCGTCTACGCGCAGCTGGTGAGCGGCAATCGCGAGGCCTACACCACGTGGCCGCCCTCGAGCGCGTCGGGGCCGGGCGGGTGGTACTACCACACGCACTTCGAGCGAGATACGACGCGCGACCTGGTGATGGAGCGCTACTGCCTCACGTCGCCCGTTCCGGCCGGCTGCAACGTCAACTACTGCCCGCCGTGGGTGGGGCTGCAGTACCTGCGCAGCCTCACGTCCGGCGCGCCTCCCGCGCGGGTCGTGCAGCGCTGGTGGAGCTACGCGCCCGGCGACACTTCCAGGGACGAGGACACCGAGCGTTACCGGCTCATGTCGGGCGGCGGCCCCGAGGACCAGGCGGTCTGCGCCTTCGACGGCTCGTGTTCGCCGATCCAGCTGGTCAGCGTGGGGCCGTTCCCGCGCATCGAGGCGGGGGACAGCGTCACGGTGGACTTCGCCTTCGTGGGCGGGGACGACCGCGCCCAGCTGCTCACCAACTCGGACTACGCCAGCTTCGCCGCCAGCATCGACTACCACCTGCCGAGCCCGCCGCCCTCGCCGCGCGTGCACGTGGAGGCGTCCAACGGCCGCGCGGAACTGTGGTGGGACGACTCGCCGGAGTTCGCCACCGACCCCACCAGCCCGGCGCCCGACCAGCGCGACTTCGAGGGCTACCGGCTCTACCTGGGCAGCGACCGCGAGGCGCCGGGGCTGGTCGCGCAGTACGACCTGGTGGACACGACCGGCTTCAACACCGGGCTGTCGCGCGTGCTGGCGCCGGTGCCGCTCGTGCGTGACGGCGTCACCTACCGCTACCGTCACACGCTCGACCACCTCAAGAACGGCTTTCGCTACTTCGGCGCCATCACCAGCTACGACACGGGCGATCACGCGACCCCGCCGCTCGAGAGCGGCATCGGGCAGAACAAGTTCGCCGTCATTCCCAACGCGCGCGCCGGTGACACGGGCGGGATCCGGGTGTACCCGAACCCGTACCGGGTGGACGCGGCGTGGGACGCGGGCGCCAGCTCGCGGCGGCACTACGTGTGGTTCGCCGGGCTTCCCGAGCGCGCGCTGATCCGCATCTTCACGCTGGGCGGCGACCTCGTTTATTCGGCGGACTTCGACGGCGTCCGCTATCACGGAGAAAGCGCGCCCGGGCTGTACGACCCGGTGCGCGATCGCGACATCCAGGCGCCATCGCAGTCGGGTGGGGCGTTCGCCTGGGATCTGGTCACCCGCCGCGGGCAGGCCGCGGCGACGGGGCTGTACGTCTGGTCCGTGGAGGATCAGGCCACTGGTTCTGTTTCACGCGGAAAGTTGCTGCTCGTGAAGTCCGATCGCGAATGACCCGGGGCGGATGTCCCCGCGTCGCGCCAAACTGCTACAAAAGGACCGCTTGACCGGCTTACACCTCCACTCTAGGGTGCCCAGTCAGCCATCCAAAACCCATGAAAATACTTCGACTCGCAGTTCTCGCCTCGCAGCTCCTTCTGCTCCTCGGTATCACCTCGGTCGTTCAAGCAGCCGACGTGGGTACCATCTCCGGTCGAGTCATCGACCGGAGAACGAGCCATGCCATCCCGTTCGCCAGCGTCGGAGTCGTCGGCGCCAAGCGAGGGGGACTGACCGATTCCGAAGGTCACTACACCATCACCGGCATTCCGCCCGGCACGTACGAGGTGAAGGTCCAGTACCTCGGGTACAAGCCCGGTGGAGCCGCCGCGGTGATCGTGACGGCCGGTAAGGCCACGGTCCTCAACGTCACGCTCGAAGAGATCGTGGTCGTGGAGCAGAAGACCGTCGAAGTCACGGCCGAGCGCCGCCTGGTCGAAGCGCGCCAGGGCGCCACCGTGCGATCGGTCAACGCCAAGGACATCCGCAACATGCCGGTCACCACCATTGGTGACGTCATGCAGCGCCAGGCGGGCATCAGCACCGACGCCGAGCAGATCCACGTTCGCGGCGGTCGTGCCGACGAGACCATCTTCAACATCAATGGCGTCGCCAACCGCGACCTCGTGACGGGCCAGTCCACCGCCGGCAACCTCAATGCCCGCTCGGTCGAGGCCATGGACGTCAACACCGGCGCGCTCGACGTGCGTTACGGCAACGCCATCTCGGGCGTCGTGGACATCCGGCTCAAGGAAGGCCGCGACAAGTTCGAGGGCGGCATCACGACCTCGTCCGGCAGCTATGGCGGGCGCTCGTGGCAGGTGCTGCTGTCCGGCCCCGACAAGGTGTGGACGCCCGCGCTGCGCGCGGTCGGCGTCAAGGTGCCGGGAACGGTCACGTCCATCTTCGACTTCTCGGGCAGCCTGTTCGAGACGCGCTTTCGTTACATGAACCGGCCCAACGCGACCCTCTTCGAGCGCACGATCAGCCCTCCGGGCTGGCCGCGCATCGTTTCGGGCTACGAGGACTCGTTCTTCGGCCACAAGTTCAAGTATTCCGACATGTGGTCGCCCTCGGCGGACAACCGCTGGTCGGGCCGCTACGGCGTCACGTGGAAGCCCAACTCGCGCGACAAGCTCAACTTCAACTTCTCCAAGCGCATCGCGATCGACCAGGGCTTCTCGCGCAGCAACATCACGGCGTCGGGTGACCAGATCGACCCGTCGTATCCGTGGGCGTGGGATCACCGCATCACGAACGCGCCGACGATCTTCGAGGACAACGTCCAGACGTCGGCGCAGTGGCGCCGCACGCTGTCCGCCTCGGGCTACACCGAGTTCAACGTGTCGCGCTACTTCTACGCGCAGCGCCAGGACGTGCTCGGCAAGCACTGGAGCGAGTACCTCGAGCCCGACGATCGCGAGTTCCCGGTGGGGGATCCGCGCCGTGACGACTACTTCGTGGACTCGGGCGACGGCGACACGTGGCAGGACCGCCGCTCGACCAGCTGGAAGCTGGACTGGAACCTCACCCAGCGCGTCGCCCGCCGCCACGAGATCGAAGTGGGCTTCGAGCACCAGTTCCAGTCGGTCCAGTACCTGACCATCGAGCGCCCGTGGGTGTTCGACCAGGACGGACTGGGCGCCTCGCACGACGTGTGGCAGGCGCACCCCTGGGTGGGTGACATGTACGTGCGCGACAAGCTCGAGTTCGAGGGCTTCACGGCCAACGTGGGCTTCCGCGCCGACTACTGGTTCGTGGGCCGCGAGGCGGAGCAGGCGCTGGCCGACACCAGCCGCGCCAACATCGCCAGCACCACGCGCAACCAGTTCTACGACGACTCGCGCTCGTTCTTCGGGCGCCGCTACAAGATGCACATCTCGCCGCGAGTGTCGGTGGCGCACCCGATCACCGAGTACTCGAGCTTCTTCTTCAACTACGGCGAGTTCACGCAGAACCCTTCGTACCGCTACGTGTACTCCAAGCTCAACTCCATCTCGAGCGAGTCGTTCCCGCTGCAGGGCAACCCGAACCTGAACCCGCAGATCTCGGTGAACTACGAAGTCGGCGCCAAGCACCAGTTCCACCCCAAGGCCGCCGCCAACGTGTCGTTCTTCGTGAAGGACGTCTACGACTACCCGGCCTCGACGCGAGTGGACCCGGTCGAGGGCACCAACCTGGCGTCGTACTTCATCTACCTGAACGGCCACTTCTCGCGTTCCAAGGGCTTCGAGGTCGAGGTCGAGAAGCAGGTCAGCAACCACTGGTCGGGCAAGCTGTCGTACTCGTACCAGCAGACCAAGGGCAAGAGCAGCGACCCCGCCGAAGACCGCGTGCTGCAGGAGATCGGCGGCAGCAACGAAACGCGCCTCTCCGAGGTGTTCGTGCGCTGGAACCGCCCCCACAAGCTGTCCATCAGCACCGACGTGCGCTTCGACAAGGAGACGCCGCCGGCGCTGTGGTTCATGCGCTACACCGGGCTCAACCTGTTCATCCAGGGGCAGTCGGGCCGCGCCTACACGCCCTACGACAAGACCGGTGACTTCGCGATCGGCGAGCCCAGTTCGGCCAACGCGCCCTTGCAGATCACGACCGACATGCGGTTCAACCGCTGGTTCAAGGTGGGCACGCGCCGCGTGGACATCAGCCTGCAGGGCACCAACATCTTCGGCAACCGGCTGATCTATCGCGTGGACCCGATCACGGGCCGCGGTTACGTGTGGGGCCAGGGTCAGTTCGACCCGGAGTTCTCCAACCGGTTGCTCAACGACTATGTCCGCGTCTCGCAGCTCGACGACCCGTCGAACTACGGCGCCGGCGCACAGTGGAGGCTGACGCTCGATGTCGACTTCTAGGCGTCTCGCCACACTCGCCCTGCTGGGCGTGATGTTCGCCACGGCCCTGGCCGCGCCCTCCGCGCGCGCCCAGGCGTCGCTCGGCGGCCAGCGCGCCGGCACTTCGTCCGGCACGTTCCTTCGCATCGGCATCGGCGCTCGCGCGACCGGGCTGGGCGAGTCGTTCGTCGCCGTGGCCAACGATCCCAGCGCCATCTACTGGAACCCCGCCGGTCTCGCCTCGCTCCAGCGCCGCGAAATCGCTTTCTCGCACGTGGACTGGCCGGCCGACATCCAGTACGAGCACGTCACCATCGTGCAGCCGTCGCAGAGGCTGGGCGGTTCCGTCGCGTTCCAGATCGGGCTGCTGAGCACCGACATTGCCGAGACCACCGAACTGCAGCCGTTCGGCACCGGCCGCACGTTCACGTACTCCGACTTCCTGGTCGGCGGCGCGTACGCGCGGCGCTGGACCGACAAGTTGCTCGTCGGGGCCGGGCTCAAGTACATCTACGAGGACCTCGGCAAGGACGTGGGCGGCACCACGACGAGCGCGTTCCTGTTCGACGTGGGCTCCATCTACTACCTGGGCCTGGGCAGCGTGCGCATCGCCACGTCGCTCACCAACTTCGGCTCCGAGCTCAAGCCCTCGGGCGAGTGGGTGTCGCCCTACACCGGCGAGACGCGCAACTACGACGGCTACGACCCGCCGCTCATGTTCCGTTACGGCGTCGCGTTCGAACCGATCGAGAACGCCAAGAGCCGGCTGACCTACGCGCTCGAGGTGAACCAGCCCGCCGACAACCAGCGGCTGCTCAAGATGGGCCTCGAGTGGATGTACATGCGCCAGTTCGCCGTCCGCTCGGGCTACAACTTCCAGGCGGACGCGCTCAAGTTCTCGGCGGGCGCCGGCTTCCTGGCCGAAGTCGGCCAGAAGCGCATGAACCTGGACTACGCCTACACCGATGGCGGCCCGCTCGGCGCCGTGAACCGTCTTTCGCTGGGAGTGCGTTTCTGATGCGCCGGCTCAAGCACCACCTCGCGCTCCTGCTGCTGCTCGCGCCGCTGTCCGGGTGCGGCTCCCGGTTCGAGCTTCCCACGGAGCGTCCGCGCGAAGTCGGCGTGCCCTCCGACCAGAGCTACCAGATGATCGCCACCTGGACCGGCATGACCGGGATCCAGGACGTGCTGCTCACGCAGGGCTCGGGCACCCAGCTGTTCCTGCTCTTCAACGACGGCGCGACGATTCTGCCGACCGACCCCAAGACCTCGCACGGCTCGGTGGGGCTGTATCCGCTGTCGCGGCCCACTCCGATCGTGGGCGACTACTACCAGCCGCTGCGTTCGCTCTTCAATCCCGTCGCGATCGCCTCGGCTCAGAACAAGCTGTTCGTGCTCGACGCGGGTGACAGCTGCATGGCGCGTTACGACGCCGCACGCGGCACGTGCGAGGCCAACACGACGCCGTTCGCCCCCAACTTCATCCAGGACCTGTCCGCCTACTGGCGCGTGCGCGAGTACGGGCTGGGCGGTGGCGACACGGTGAGCACTTTCACCGACACGACGTTCGCCCACGTGACCGGCATCGCCGCCGGCGAGGACGGCTTCGTGTACGTGACCGGCCAGGCCATCGTGCTCGACACGCTGGCGACCGACCAGCGCATCCGTACCCGCCAGTTCGTTTCGCGCATCTACCGCTACGCGAGGGGGCCCAAGTATCCCGGCGCGCCCAACGCGCAGGACGTCAACATGCCGGGCTCCAACTGGCACCGCGACACGACGTGGGTGATCGAGGACGGCTCGGGCAACTCCACCATCTTCGACCCGGCCGGCCTGTACTACTCGCGCTATGGCTCGCACACCATGTACGTGGCCGACCGCGGCAACAGCAAGGTCAAGGGGCTGTCGGTGAACGTGACCAATCTGGGTCTCGTGCAGACCGACGGTTCGACCACCGGTTCCAACTTCGTCCAGCCCACCGACGTGACCGCGGATCTCGCGGGCTTCTTCTACGTGGTGGATCGCGGCAATCGCCGCGTTCTCCGATTCGACGGCAACTCGGGCGAGTACATCCAGCGCGTGGACAACGAACTCAACGCGCAGTCCGAAGACCTGCTCGATCCCGTGGCCGTCGCGGTGGACGATTCCGTCGCCTACATCGCCGATCGGGGCCGCGGCAAGGTCATCCGTTTCAAGAGGCGTCCATGATGCGTCGCGCGGCTTTGATGTTGGGAATGTTGCTCGTGGCGGCGCCCGTGAGGGGAGCCGGGGACCCGGATCACTTCGCGCCGGGCGCCCATCCGATGATCTCCCAGTCGGCGCAGGACGCCGTGAACTTCGCCCTGCTGGTGATGAACCAGAACAAGGTGGGCATCTCGATCACCAACTACGGGTTCATCGGCAACAACTTCACCACGCGCTCCGCGTCCATGGAGTACCCGCTGGGATCGGGCTACGAACACCTGGTGCGTGGCGGCATCTGGGTGGGCGCGCTCGCCGTGGACGACGACGGCGGATTCACCGGCGTGACCGCCGCTGCCGTGGACGGCTCGCAGGGCAGCGCGAGCGCCGACGCGACCGAGTTCACGCCCGTCAGCCCCAAGGTGAGCGTGCGTAGCACGCTGCCCAACAGCCGCTACTACAACCCGGCCGCGGTGAGTGAGCTGGACTACAGCTCCACGTTCTGGGACGGCGTGGTCAAGCGCGCCCTGGGCAACAACGAAGACCACCGCCCGATGAAGCTCGAGATCAAGCAGGAGAACTACGCCTGGTCGTTCTCGGACTACGGCAACTTCGTGATCTTTCACTACACCATCAAGAACCTGGGCGCGCCGCTTCGCAACGTGTGGGTCGGCATGTACGACGAACTCCAGACCGGCAACAAGGCGGGCTACAACTGCTGGCCGCCGAGTTCGGGTTGCGGTTCGCTCGGCAGCTGGTTCGCCAAGAAGCAGGTGGGCTACACGGACTCGCTGCGGCTGTTCAACGAGAGCTACTGCCAGAACATCCTCGATTGCCGCCCTCAGCTCGCGCCTCCCATGGCCGGCGTCATGTTGCTCGGTGTGCGGCCGGGTTCGATCGTGGACACCGTGGCGAACCACAAGCAGGTGTCGCTGAGCGTCTGGAGCTACTCGCCCGGCAGCGTGGCGCGTGACGAGGACGTCGAGAAGTACGACCTGATGAGCACCGGCGTGATCACGCCCCTGTCGCCGCTGCCGGACTCGCTGCTGCCGCCGAGCGGCGATCCCGTGTCGCTGCTGAGCGCCGGTCCGTTCCTCACGCTCGACCCAGGCGACAGCATCGAAGTGGACTTCGCCTATCTGGGCTCGACCGGCGCGAACGAGGCCGAGAAGCTCGCCAACCTGCGCCGCTTCGCCCGCTTCGCGCAGCGCGCCTACGACCGAGGCTACAAGGTGCCCGTGCCGCCGCCGTCGCCGCGCATGAAGGTCGTGCCGCGCCAGGCGGCCATGGACATCTACTGGGACGAGTCGCCCGAGTTCTTCGTGGACCGCACGAGCCCGGACTCGCTGGATTTCGAGGGCTACCGCGTGTACGTGGGAGAGGGGCGCGACACGCTTCAGCTCGTGTCGCAGTACGACAAGGCCACGGCGCCCGGCGACACGCTCGGATTCAACACCGGGTTCTCGGCCGTTCGGCTCGCCACCCCGGTCGTCCTCGACGGCGTCACGTACCACTACAAGTACTCGGTGGACCACCTCCGCAACGGCTTCCGCTACTACGTCGCAGTGACGGCATACGACCTCGGCAATTCCGAGATCGAGTCGCTCGAGAGCGGTATCGCCCAGAACGAAGTCATGGCGACGCCGGCCCCGGCTCCCAATGAGGCCAACGGCGCCGGCATCACGGTGTTCCCCAATCCGTACCGCGTGGACGCCATGTGGGACGCTGGCGAGAGCGTGCGGGACCACTACCTGTGGTTCGCCAACCTTCCGGCCAAGGCCATCATCCGCATCTATACGCTGTCGGGCGATCTCGTCTACGAGAGCGACTTCGACGGCGCCACGTACGACGGCCGCAACGCGCGCGGGATCAACGACCCGCGCTCCGACCTGCGCTCGACGATGTCGGGCGCCACGTTCGGCTGGGACATGATCACGAGGAACGGTCAGGCGGCCGCGACCGGGCTCTACATGTGGTCGGTCGAGGACAAGCAGTCGGGCAAGCGCTCGGTCGGCAAGTTCCTGATCGTGAAATCCGATCGTGAGGGCATCCAGTGATGCGCATTCTTCTTCGACTGCTGCTGCCGCTCGTCACGCTGGCCGCGCTGGCCGCAGGGTGCGGCGTGACCGGCAAGATCAACTCGAACAAGGCGCCCGAGACCACGCTGTTCATCTCGGGCGAGGTGGACACGGTCAATCACGTGGTTCACATGCACTGGTTCGGCTCCGACGTGGACGGCAGCGTGTCGGGCTACGAGATCCGCCTGCTGAATCCCGCGCAGCCCTCCGAGAGCGCCTGGGTGTTCACGCTGCGCGCCGATTCCGTCATGACGGTCGTGGCCCCGCAGGGTTACACCGCGCCGGTCTTCGAAGTGCGCTCCGTGGACAACGAAGGACTGCGCGATGCGACCCCGGCGCGCCAGGACTTCCGCTTCAGCAACCAGCCGCCCACCGTGTTGCTGGTCAGCCGCCCGGCCCTGACCGACACGACCTTCGCATCGGTGACGGTCACATGGGTCGCCGGCGACATCGATGGCAATCTGTCGAGAGCCAAGTACTTCGTGTGGCTCGACGGACAGGCGGCGAGCCCGGAGAGCACCAGTTCGCTCACGTTCACCATGCCGAGCGCGCGCTTCTTCACGAGTGGCAACTCGTACGACAACGGCTATCGCAAACTCTACGTGCAGGCGAGGGACGACGGCGGCCGCTACGGCAACATCGACAGCGTCACGTGGTTCGTGCGCCGTCCGGTGACGGGCACGCGCGCGCGGCTGCTGATCCTCGACGACGTGCCGACGAGCAACTCGAGCAATGCGCGCTTCGACTCGCTCTACCTGAACACGGCCGCCCGCAACCTTCCGGCGGACCAGTACGCGGTGATGCGGCTGCAGAGCCGTGTGCCCTTCCGCTCCGCGATGGACGTGCAGCAGACGTTTCAGCAGTTCGAGGCGGTCATCTGGTACCGGGCGAACGAGACCAGCTTCTCCTCGTTCCTGCACGACTACCAGGCCGGTATCGAGGGCTACCTCGACAACGGCGGCAAGATCTTCCTGGAGGGGCTGTACCTGATCGAGGGCCGGAACGCGACCGGTGCACTGAGCCCCAGTTTCGTCACGGACTATCTCGACTGTCGGGGCATGCTGAGCACCTTCGTGATCACTCCTGCCGTGCTCGACTCGAGCTCGGGCTGGGGCAACGCGAACAACGCGCGATTCCTGAGCCCGGTGCTGGCCGACAGCTCGCGTCAGCAGGCGCTCGCCGGCCGGACGGGAGAGCCGAGCGGAAGCCGGGTTTTCCTGGTCAAGGACAACTCCAAGGCGCTGCTCTGGGCGCTTCCCGCCTCGCTGATTCCCTCGGCGGCCCCGGATACCGTCCCGGTGGCCGTCATGGCCGACCGGCCGGGCAACGGACGGGTTCTCCTCACCACCATCCCCTTCTCCACGAGCATCCCGGCGGTCGGCGGCCCGGCGCCCCGGCTCATCGCCAAAGTCTTCGGGCTGCTGGGATTGCTGGAACCCTAGACCGGCCCCACCTGCCTCGAAAGACCTCGGGTCGGTGCCCCTCTGGGGGTTCCGGCCCGCGTTCGGCGTTTGGGTATCCCATTGGTTACCCCGCCTTAACCCAAAGTGTCCGCGTTTTTTCCTTCGTTCAGGGGGTGTCCACGTTGTTACAATCACCGGCGGCAGAAACTGTACCGCGGGATGTTTCACTTCGGCCGCCAGTCGGTTCTCAGTCTGTTGCGCCAGAGCAGGAACCGCCCGAGTTTGATCAGCCCTACGGACAGCCCTTTTCCCAACACTGACCTGCAACCAGGGGTGAGATCCATGACCAAAATGTTGACCCGCATGCTGGGTGTCGCCGCACTGCTCGCTTGTACGGCGAGCTCCGCCCTCGCCGTCCAGTACCCGCCGGGACCCGGTGGCCTGTACCCGGACACCCTGACGATCGAGAACCTGCAGAACTCCGCGGCCGTCCCGTTCCTCGCCGTGCCCGACACTGTTCGCGGCATCGGCGGCATCATCACCGGCTTCGACAACAAGTCTTCGGGCTACGCCCTCTACATGCAGACGTCCACCGGCGCCCCGTTCTCGGGCATCGACGTGTTCTTCGGCGCCTACAACAAGTCCGCGGCTCCGTACAACCTCGCCATTGGTGATTCGATCGTCGTGTACGGCAAGAAGCAGGAATTCCAGGGCGAGACCGAAATCGAAGGTTACGACGCTTCGCAGGGCACGGACGACTGCATCGTGCGCCTCGTTTCGTCTGGCAACCCGCTTCCCCCGTTCTTCGTCGGCACCACGACGCAGCTGCGTGAGACCCCGACGAACACGACGGGTGAGCAGTACGAAGGCATGCTGGTCCGCATCAACCAGTCGGGAGCCAACACCCTGAAGGTCGCCCGCACGGTCGGTCTGGGCACGAACGCCTTCATTCTCGTGGACAGCGCCGCCCCGAGTGACTCGGTGTTCATCGATGGCAACACCCTCGCCACGTTCCCGGCTCCCGCGCTCGGCACGGCGATCACCTACGTGCAGGGCATCGTGAACCAGCGCACGCGCGGCTACCGCATCCAGCTTCGCGACGGTGGCGACATCGACGCGGCGACGCCTCCCAACGTGACGGACGCCTACCCGATTCTCGACACGGAGATCCGTGTCGTGTTCGACCGCCCGGTGTCCTCCGCGACCGCGACGGACATCAACAACTACTCGCTCGCTTCGTTCGGCTCCGTGGACGCCGCGGTCATGGACGGCACCAACGCCGCCGTTCTGACGGTGACCAACGGCCTGCCGCATGGCGTCAACGAGACCGTGACGGTGAACAACGTCGCCGGCGCCGTCAACAACATCGCCATGACCAGCGGCCAGTCGCGCACGTTCATCAACGGCGTTCTGAGCTGCGGCGAGATCCAGGCCGCGAATCCCGACTCGCTGGCTCGCGTGGCGGGCTGCGTCGACATGTCCCGCTTCGCCGGCAGCTACGGCCAGACGTCGCAGGGTCAGGGTGGTACGCGTGCCTCGATGATTGGCGTGATGACCGGCAAGTACACGCCCTCCAACTATCTCGCCGACGAGGGCGGCGGGCAGCGTTCGGGTCTGCAGGTGTACGCTCCGCCTGCTCCGATGCTGATCGGTCACAAGTACCTCGTCGTGGGTGCGGTGCAGGAGTTCTACGGGGAAACCGAGTTCAACTTCGTCACGGAAGCCCGTGACCTCGGTCTCGCCAGCGCTCCGGCCCCGATGCTGCCGCTGCTCTCCATCTACGATCACGGCGGTTGCGACGCGACGGGTCTGGAAGAGGTCGCCGAGGACTACGAGGCCACCCTGCTTCGCGTGAACTACGGCAAGGTCATTCTGGCCGAAGGCCTCGTGACGCCGCCGACGAACGGCTTCCACATTTCGAACATCGCCGGCACGGACACGATCTTCGTGTCGAACTTCAACAGCGTCCTGAACCCGTTCGTCGCCCCGCCGATGGGCACGACGGTCCAGGTCACTGGCATCCTCGGTTTCAACACCAGCTTCCGTATCATGCCCCGCAGCTGGGCGGACGTGGTCGATCTGGGTGTCGGCGCCGGCGTCGGTGCCAACTCGCCCCAGGTGCACTTCTCGGTCGTCCAGAATCCGTCCGCCCGTCCGCGTCTCGCGTTCGGTCTGCCGGTCGCCTCTGACGTCGAGCTGGGCGTGTATGACGTGACGGGTCGCAAGGTCGCGACGCTCCAGAAGGGTCACCTCCCGGCCGGCGAGTACTCGCGCGCTTGGGACGGCTCCAAGGCGGGTCCGGGCGTGTACTTCTATCGCCTGACCGTCAACGGCCAGACCTACTCGACGCGTTCGATCAAGCTCCAGTAACTCGCAGTTCGCTTTCGCGGCGGCCGTCGTCCTTCGGGACGGCGGCCGCCGTCCTTTTTGCGCCCCTTTGGGCCCGCCCCTATACTGCCGCGTCCCGTGAGCCCGCCCCTGGGCTCCTCCATCCCGGACCACGAGGAACGCCTCGCCAGTGACTCCCGAACCGCAGCGCGAAGGCCGCCGGGTGGCGGATTCCGCCACCGAGATGACCCAGCTGGTCCTTCCGCAGCACGCCAACGTTCACGGCTCGCTGCTGGGCGGCACCGTGATGCACTGGGTGGACCTCGCGGCCGCCATCGTGGCCAACCGGCACAGCCGGCGCCCGGTCGTCACCGCGGCGTTCGACGAAATGGCGTTCCTGGCGCCCGTCATGGTGGGGCAGGTCGCGCTGATCCACGCGCGCATGACCCTGGTGGACAAGAGCAGCATGGAGATTCGCGTCGACGTGGTGTCCGAGGACGTGCTCACGGGGGAGCGCCGCAAGACGGGCACGGCGTTCGTCACCTTCGTGGCGCTGGACCCGGTCACGCGCCGGCCGTCCACGGTGCCGCCGCTGGTTTTGGAATCCGCTGAGGAGAAGGCCGAGCACGTGCGCGCTCTCGAGCGCCGCCGGCTCCGACTCGAACGCCGCAAGGCGCACACCCAGAACTGACCCTTAAGGAGAAGCAGATGGCCATTTCGATCGTGGTGCCGCAGCTGGGCGAGAGCGTTGCCGAGGGAACCGTCGCCAAGTGGCTCAAGGCCGTGGGCGACAAGGTGCGCAAGGAAGAGCCGCTGGTCGAAATTCAGACGGACAAGATCAACGTCGAGATTCCCTCGCCGTCGGACGGCACGCTCACGTCCATCGTGATCGCTGAGGGCACGACCGTTCTGGTGGGCACCGAGATCGGGGTGCTTTCTGGAGCCGACGGCGCCGCTGTCGCCGCGCCGGCCGCCGCTGCTCCCGCCGCCGCCGCGCCCAAGGTTGCCGCGGTTGCCGCCGCCCCCGTGGCGGCTGCCGCTGTCGCCGCCAACTCGACCGGCGCCGGAGGCGCCGGCACCGGCATG
>JADLGX010000352.1 GCA_020849095.1 Candidatus Eiseniibacteriota bacterium | reverse complement strand
GGGGGTGAGCCTCAGCAGGTAGATACGGAATCCGTCGCGGTCCCAGCGCTTCTCGGCGGACTCGCCCATGGCGGCCTCGAGCCGGAGCCAGGGTTCGTCGCCCGGCGCGAAATCGCCGGCGCGGTAGATCACGTGGACGTCGCTCACCGCGTGCACGCGGCGGGCGTTGCGCACCACGTCCGCGAGCCGGTCGAGGTCCTCGCGCGCCGTGGCCACGGGACCGAAGAGGTCGGCCGTGAGCGCGCGGCGGGCGGCGAGGTCGTCCGCGGGGAAGCCGGCGCGCTCGGTGTTGAACACCGTGCCCGCCAGCAACCGCCGCTGCCCGAGCACCAGCACCAGGTCGCGCGAGCGGTGGTCGATCACCACGCAGTCACGGTCGGTGCTGTCGCGCAGGAAGGCGTACATGGCCTTCTCGCCCGGCGCAGGATGCAGCGCGTCGGCCTGCGCGCGCATGGGGTCGATCAGGTAGCCGCGCAGGAACAGCGCGGGCGGCACCAGGAAGATCACCGAGAACAGCACCGCGAACAGCGGCGCGCCGAGCCGGGCGCGCAGGCGCTCGAGCGCGGGCAGGAACGAGGCGCCGCCGAGCATGGCGAGCCCGGCCGAGATCTCCCAGACGAACTTGTGCTCGTTGCTCTCGGGTAGGTGCACGATCACCGAGAGCAGCACGAGCCCGCCGGTCCAGATCGCGAGCCACGCGGCCAGCGCGCGCTTCTCGGCGATCGCGCGGCGCACGCCGGCCCACGCGAACAGCGCCGTGACGCCGCAGGCGGTCACGATGGTCCACGGCATCTCCCAGCCCGGCTGGATCACCCGGTGCTCCAGCCCCGACTTCTTGGCGCTCCAGCCGCTGGCGATCGAGACCAGGTAGGGCAGGCAGGCGGCGAAACCCGCCACCGAGGCGGTCCAGAACGCGCCCAGCCGCCCGCCTTCGGGCAGCCAGTCCCAGCGCCGCCGCAGCGCCAGCGTGAGCACGACGGCGCCGGTGGTCACGGGCACCACGCCCAGCGCGACCACGCTGTGCAGCAGCACGCCGCCGGCGCCGGCGACGAACGCCACGACGAGCCAGCGCCAGTGCCCGCCCTTGAGCCAGCGCGCGAGCGCCCACCAGTGCAGGAACACGTACAGGTAGCCGCCGCCGAGCGGCCCGCCGAGCGTGAACTTGTCCCAGAAGTTCACCATGTGCGAGAAGGGCGCCTGCAGCTGGTAGAGCACGTCGGTCGAATCCCAGCGGCAGCCGGCCACGATGCGCGCCAGCTCGCCGCCGCCGCTCATCTCGCCCACGAAGGCGCGCGCGAGCCGAAGCGGCCACAGCAGCCAGGCGCCGGCGTTGAGCCCGAGCAGCAGCAGCAGCGCGCCGCCGCGCGCCGCGCGCTCGTCGTTCCACAGCGCCCACGCGACCTGCCACGCGATGCTCACGAGCACGCCCATGCCCATCACGTTGAAGATGGCCATGAACACGAACGGGTCCTGCCCGCGCAAGGACATGAGCTGCGCGATGAACAGGTGGAACACCCAGACGTAGTTGAGCTTCATGCCGATGAACCGCGGCTCCACCGGCGGCACGCCGTGCTGGGCGATCTCGGTGACGATGGCGCCGTGAATCCACGTATCCGAGCGGATGAGGATCCAGGGGTTGAGCGCCGGTCCGAGCAGCGCGAACAGCATGGCGGCGCCGATCGCGATCCACGCGAAGCGCGTCATGGGCGCTTCGTCCTCGCCCGACTCGGGCCGGCCGATCGTGCGCGCCTCGCCTCCGGCGAAGAGCAGCCAGCCGCCCATGCCGATCAGGCGCGACGACGTGAGCAGGTCCTGTCCGGACCACAGCAGCGCCCACGCGGTCACCGCGCTCACGAGCGGCGAGATCAGCAGGCCCAGCGTCCAGCGCGTCGCGGTCCGCGAGTCCGGCAGGATCAGCCGGGCGATCGCCATGCCGGGAAACACGCCGAGCCACGCATAGACGCCCAGCTGGCCCAGCAGGCCGTCGGCGCGGATGCCGGCCAGCGCGAGCAGAAACAGGCCCGCCACCACCCAGACGCGGGGCGCCAGTTTCACCGCGCGGCTTCCTTTTCCCGGATCACGCGCGCCGGCACGCCGCCCACCACGCTGCCCGCGGGCACGTCGCGCGTCACCACCGCGCCGGCGGCGACCACCGCGCCTTCACCCACGGTGACGCCGGGCAGCAGCAGGCAGCCCGCGCCCAGGTAGCAGCCGCGCTTGAGCCGCACCGGCGCGACGGTGCCGTCGCCGGCCCCGGCCTCCGTGCGGTCCATGCGCTTGGCGTCGTCGTGCACGATGACCGTGACCCGGAACGAAATGGTGACGTCGTCCTCGATCACGATCAGCTCGGGGAACTGGTCGTCGAGCCAGGTGTCGAGCCCGATGAAGCAGTGCTCGCCGATCGAGATGCCCATCCAGCGGTACAGCTGGATGCGCAGGCCGGGAGGGATCGTCGCGCGCGCGGTCATGTGCAGCTGCTTCTGCAGGAAGACGCGCCACAGTCCGCGCGGCGCGATCGTGCGTTCGTAGTCGCGGCGCGCGACGCGGGAATCGATCGGGGGCTTCTTCATCAGAGCACCTCCGGGAACATCCGCTTGGCCGGCTCGCCCAGCAGGGCGGCCACGGGGATGGGCAGCTTCTTCCACATCTTCACGACCACATCGAGGCTGCCCTTCTGCGCGGCCAGCGTGGGGAACTCCGTGGCGGTCCCGAGCACGTACTGGTAGTGCAGCTGCACGGGCTGGGCGCCCCACTGCTGCTTGAACGAGAACGTGCCCGAGTTCCACTGGCTGCGCCCGAAGTCGAAACGCTTCATGCCGAGCGCGAACGCGCGCTGGAGCGCCTCCCAGTAAAGCACCTGGTTGGGGCAGCGCGAAAAGTGCCGGCGCAGCGACGAGGCCCACGGGTCGGTCATCGTGTCGGCGTGGCGCACGGTGAACATGACCCCGGCCGGGTCCTTCTCGTGCTCGATCACCAGCACCTCGGCGTCCTCGCCCAGCGCCGCCAGCGCGCTTTCGTAGTAGCGCGCGCTGCGGATCGGAGAGCCGAGGTCGCGCATGTTCTCGAGCAGCACGCGGTGAAACGTCGCGCAGTCGCGCCCCCAGATGCGCTCGAAGCCCGCCTTCTCGCCCTTGCGCACCTGGTTGCGGAGCTTGGCGTCGAACGCCTTCCACTGGGCCTCGGCGGACTCCGCCAGCTCCAGCACCATGGTGACGTGCTCGTCGTTGGTGGGCAGGCCGGGCCACGCCACCTTCTGGTCGCGAAGCTCGATCCACGCCAGCCGGTCGCGCCGCAGTTCCTCGCGCGCGGGCGCGAGCAGTTCCTCGGCGATGCCCGGCGTGTCGGCCAGCAGCCCGCCCGGCGCCGAGAACAGCTGCTGCGCGCGCCCGCCCTTGCGGAACAGCGGCAGCACGCCGCGCACGGCGCCGCCCTCCTCGGCCAGGTACCAGCGGGACGGCACGCCGTAGGCGGACTCGGTCAGCTCGCGCCAGGCGGTGAGCTGGCCGAAGTGCGAGTGCGCCGAGGCGCGCACGTAGGCGTCCCAGCGCTCGCGGTCCTGCGGCTGCAGCAGCCGGACGGTCGCCATGGCGTCAGTCCCGCGCCGGGCCGTCGCCGTCGAGCGCTCGCGCGACGGGCGGCAGGGCGCGCGCGAACCCGAGCGCGGCCAGCACGATCAGCGCGGGCTCGACCGGAATGCGGTAGCGCGTCTGCGTGAAGAACAGCGAGTAGAACGCGGCCGTGGCGAGCACCACCAGCGCGAGCGCCAGGCGGCGGCGTCCTTCGCCCGAGCCCCGCAGCAGCCCGAGGATCGCCAGCAGCAGCACGGGCAGGAAGTAGACCGCCCCGAGCATCAGCACCGGGCCGCGGCTGTACTGGTTCTTCGTCTGGATGCGGTCGGGCAGGGGCTGAAAGAAGTGCAGGAACTCGGCGGCCACGTCGTGGACGTAGGCGACCGGCCTGCCGCTGAGCAGCGCCCACTCCTGGCGCAGGAACTCGCCCGTGGCCAGCGGCCGGTAGTCCGGGTCCGCTTCGAGCCGCACCCAGCGGTTGCCGGCGAGCATCGAGTCCGTGCGCGAGTAGTGCAGGACGTACTGCGCCTTCTGCATGAACACGGTCTTGCCGCCGGATGCGGCCTTCTGCCAGGCGGTGACGGGACCGAGCACGGCCGCCATGGCGAGCAGCGCCGCGGCCAGCACCTTGACGATCGCGAACGCGCGCCCGCGGCCCTGGAACGCGAGCCAGCCCAGCAGCACGCCCGCGGGGGCGAGCGCCACCGGGTCGGTGAGGTAGG
>JADLGX010000351.1 GCA_020849095.1 Candidatus Eiseniibacteriota bacterium | reverse complement strand
CGCTCTTCGGGAGCCAACTGCTCCGCATGACGATCGAGGATTTCCTTCATGAGTGCTGTCCCTCCCAATCGCGCTCGACGAGCGGGCGCGTTCTGCCGCGCAGGGCGGAGCGCATGCGCTCACGGGCCCTGGCGTGATGGACTCGGGTGGTGCTCTCGGCGCAGCCGAGAAGCTCCGCGATCTCCTGGAAGCTGCGGCCCTCCCACTCGCGCAACAGCAGCGTCGCGCGCTGGTGGTGGGACAGCCGCCCCAGCGCCTCGTGCAGCGCGGCGTCCTCGGAGACGAACCGCGCGTCCACCGGCTCGGGCGCGGCGCGCGCGTTCGCCTCATCGAGTGCCGCCGTGCGCTTGAGCCGGCGCAGGATCACGCGCTTCCAGTCGATGGACCGGCCGAGCGCGATGGTGCGCAGCCATACCTCGAGTGGCGCTTCGCCGCGCCAGGACTCGAGCCGCTGGAACGCCTGCAGGTAGGTTTCCTGCAGGATGTCCCGGGCCTCTTCGCGGTTCCCCACCTGGTAGCAGAGGAACGCGAACAGCCGGTCGCACGTCGAGTCGTAGATCGTCTTCCAGGCGGCTTGATCGCCCGCCCGGGCTCGCTCCGTCAGGTTCCGGTCGTGTTGCAGGTCAGTTGCCATCGGCCCCTTCCTCGCCCCCGGTGTACCCAACAGGTCGAGCCTAGGCTCGGATTCGCTTACCGCAAAGGGCAGAAAGCCTCTCGCCGTCCGTCCGGACGCGGCGGCCCGCCACGGGACGGACCGGGTATGCCGCGGCGCTGCCCGGTATTCCCTCGCACGCGCTAGACTGCGCGCCACGACGCCGCCCTCACCTGCACTCGTTCCTGCGAGGAAGCATGACCACGTCCCCCGCCTGGAAGCCGCTCGACCCCACGCAGCGCCGTGTGCTCGGCGTGCTCATCGAGAAGGCCATGACCACGCCCGCCGGCTACCCGATGACGCTCAACGCCATCGTCACGGGCTGCAACCAGAAGAACAACCGCGACCCCATCACCACGCTGGACGACATCGACGTGGGCAACGCGCTCATCGAGCTGGCCGAACTGGGCGCGGTCGCCGAGATCGACTGGATGGGGCGCAGCAGCAAGTACAAGCACAAGGCGTACGAGTGGCTGGCCGTGACCAAGGCCGAGCTGGCGGTGATGGGCGAACTCCTGCTGCGCGGCGCCCAGCAGCTGGGCGAGCTGCGCGCGCGCGCCGACCGCATGGAGCCGATCGCCGACCTGGCCGCGCTCAAGCCGGTCGTGGATGCGCTGGTGCAGCGCGGGCTGGTGGTGGAGCTGACGCCGGCCGGCCGCGGGCAGATGGTCACGCACGGACTGGGCATGGCGGGCGAGCCGCGCGCGACGTTCGCGAGCGCGCCGGTGTCCGCGCCGCGACTCGTTCCCGTCGAGCGAGCGGCGCCGGCGCCAGCGGCGCCACTGGCAGCCAACGAAATCGCGCAGCTCCGCGCGGAAGTCGCGGAGCTGCGCGGACGGGTTCGTCAGCTGGAACAGAAGCTCGGCGGCTCGCAGGACTGAGCCGCCGCGCGCGGGATCAGACCACCGCCACCTTGACGCAGTGGATGGGCGGCAGCGAGTCGAACACGCAGTCCCACTCGTCGCCGCCGTCCCGGCCGATCCACAGCTGGCCGGTGGTGGTGCCGAAGTAGAGGGCCGGCGACTTGAGCTCATCAATGTCCATGGCGTCACGCTGCACGGTGAAGTAGCTATCCCGCCGGGGCAGCCCGCGCGTGAGCTTCTTCCACGAGCCGCCGCCGTTCTCGCTGCGCCACACCGCCGGCACGCCGTCCGGGCACGAGCGCGTCATGGGCGTGAGCGGCAGCACGTACACCGTGTCGGGGTCGTGCGGATGCACGACGATCGGGAACCCGAAATCGGACGGCAGTCCCTCGGCGATCGAGCGCCACGTGTGACCGTGGTCGTCGCTGCGCAGCACGCCGATGCCCGGCCGCGGCCCGCCCGGCCCGTCCCAGTCCGCCCATCCGCCGTGGTTCTGCATATACAGCCGTCCCGGCGCGTCGGGATGCCCGACGATCTTGTGCACGCACTGCCCGAACTCGGGGTACGGGTCGGGCGCGAACCCGGCGCCGACACCCGTGTTGGAGGCGTTGAACGTCTCGCCGCCGTCCTCGCTCAGGTAGTGCCCGCCGGTCGAGATGCCCAGGTGCACGCGGTTCCCGTCGCGCAGGATGGTGTGCATGCACAGCCCGCCGGCGCCCGGCTGCCACTTGCGGGAGTGCTCGTGGTTGCTGATGCCGGCGACCATCTCCCACGTGTCGCCGCCGTCGCCGCTGCGGAACAGCGACGCGGGCTCGACTCCGCAGAGCAGGTCCTTTTTGCCCGCGCCGGTCTCGAGCGACCAGATGTTGGCGAGCGCGCGGCCGTCGTCCTTGGAGAACGCGGGCGCGGACTGGGTGGGCTTGAAGCTCTTGCCGAGGTCGTTCGAGCGCAGCACGTTCATCCCGAACCACGGACTGCAGCTGGACGCGTACAGCCGCGGCGTGCCGCGCGTGTCGATGAGCGCCGAGTAGACCGGAACCCCTTCGCCGAACGGCCCGCGCAGCGAGAACTTGCCGCGGGTGCGGGACGATTCGGCCACGTACAGCCCCTTGCGGGTACCGATGCTGAGAATGACGCGTTCCGCCACGATCAACCTCCCGAGACCGCCGGCACGATGACGAGTTCGTCACCGCTCACCAGCGCGCTGTCGAGACCGTCGAGGTCCCGGATGTGAGTGGTGTTCACGAACAGGTTCAGGTGACGGCGCACGGCGCCGGTTTCGTCGCAGATGCCGCGGTGCAACGCAGGATGATCGCG
>JADLGX010000350.1 GCA_020849095.1 Candidatus Eiseniibacteriota bacterium | reverse complement strand
GCCGTGCAGGTGGATGCCGGCCTGCTGACCTTCGCCGTCAAGGCGTTCTCGGTGAACGGCTGTCCGCCCGTGTTCATCGCGCCCGGCAACCACGATCCCGCCTCCGACCAGAACGCCGCTTGGAACGCGCGGCTGCTGCAGGCGCGCGGCATCGAGTGGCCCGCCAACGTGCACGTGTTCCAGACGCCGCACTGGTCTTCGCATGCGGTGCCGCGCCTGCCCGGCGTGCGCGTGTGGGGGCGCTGCTTCACGTCGGGCGTCGAGAGCACCGACCGGCCGCTCGCCGCCGCCATGCTGGGCGAGGTGACCGCCACGGATCCGATGGGCTTCGAGGTCGCGGTGTTTCACGGCTCGCGCGAAGGACAGTGCCCGCCGTCCCAGAAGATGACCGCGCCGTTTTCCGATGCCGAAGTCGCCGCGTCGCCGTTCGTGTACCACGCCGTCGGCCACTACCACACGCTGTCGCGCATCGAGCAGCCGCTCACCGAAGGGGTCAAGTCGGCGGGCGCGCGGCTCGCGTACGCGGGCTCGGCCGTGGCGCTCGACTACACCGAGACCGGGCTGCACGGCGCCGTCGAAGTGCGCGTCGAGTACGGCCACCGCCTGCCGTTCGTCGAAGTGGAGCCGGTCGAACTCGACCGCCGCCGCGTGTGCGCGGTCACGGTGGACGTGAACGGCGCCGCCAGCGCGGACCAGATCGACCGCCGCATCTTCAAGGCGCTCGACCTGGCCGGCGCGGGTGAACTCGATTTCGTCGGCGTCACGCTGCACGGCCGGCTCGGCGCCGGCGTGCGCTGGGCGGGCCCCGGCACCGAACTGAAGCAGCGCGCCTTCCACCTGCGCTGGGACGCCTCGGCGCTGCGCCCCGACTACGACCTGTCGCGCTATCGCGAGGGCGAGCCCAAGACCACCGAAGAGCGCTTCGCGCGCGAGCTGCTGGCGCAGATGGATGCCGCCGCCGATCCCGCCGAGCGCGCCGAGATCGAGCGCGCGCTCTACCACGGACTCGACGCGTTCAAGCTGCGCGAAGTGTCGCCCGTGTGGGAAGAGGTGGCCGGATGAAGCTCCTGCGCCTGAAGGTGGACGGGTTCGGCCCGCTGCGCGGCGAATGGTCCTTCGCGCCCGACAAGCTCAACCTGGTCGTGGACGACAACGAGCGCGGCAAGTCGTCGCTGCTCGCCGCCATCGCCGCGGCGCTGTACGGGCTCGAGGACGACCGCCGCTCGCACCGCGTGCTCACGCCGCTCGAGCGCTGGCGCCCGTGGAACGGCAGCGAGTACCGCGTCGAACTCGAGATCGAGGTCACCACGCGCCGCTACCGCATCGCGCGCGACTTCGGCCGCGGCACCGTGACCGTGTTCGACGGCGCCGGCCGCGAGGTGACCGCCGAGTTCGTGAACGGCCGCGAGGACGGCTCCGTGGGGCAGAAGCTGCTCACGCTGGACTCGGCCGAGTTCGAGAAGTGCGCCATGGTCCGCCAGGGCGATCTCGACACCGTCGTGCCCGGCGACGAAAAGGCGCGCCGCGCCTCTACGCTGCGCGCGCGGCTCGAGAACGCCGCCGACACGCACATCGGCGACACCAACGCCTCCGAGGCGCTGCGCGTGCTCGAAGAGTCGCTGCGGCGCTACAACGCGCCCGAGCTGGAGTTCACCGGCACGGTGGACACGGCGATCGAGCGGCTCGAGGCCAAGAAGAGCCTGGTCGAGGCGGATCTGCAGAACCTGGACCACCAGCTGGCCCTGGTGCAGGTGCCGCTCGAACAGCTGGCCGAGCTTTCGCACCAGGAAGAAGAGTTCAAGAACGCGCTGCGCCGGCTCGACGCCGAGCGCCAGGCGGCGCTGGCCGCCCAGGTGCGCCGCGACCTCGACGCCAACGACCGCCAGCTCGAGGAGCTGCGCGCGCTCGAGGCCGAGGCGTCCGGGCTCGAGGCCGCCGCGCACATGCCGGCCAACGCCGAATCCGAACTGCGCGACACGGTCGCTCGCCACGAAGAGGCGCAGCGCAATCTGGACACGCTCGAATCGCGCCGCCGCGACGAGCTGTCGCGCGAGCGCGACGGCGTCGCCGAGGAGCTGGCCGCGCTGGGCGCATACGCGGACTACACCGAGGACGACGCCAACCGCTGCGTGGCGCTCGCCTCCGAAGTGCGCCGGCTGGCGGTGGACGACACGCACCACCGCCACCAGGTGTTCCAGCTGCGCGACCAGCTGGCCGGGCTGGGCTACGAGCCCGAGCGCATCCAGTTCCTCACCGCCCGCTTCAACACGCTCCCTGAGGACCAGCAGCGGCTGCTGCGCCAGCAGAGCGAGCTGAACCTGGCATTCCAGACCGAAGTGGCCGAGCTCGAACAGGAGCGCACGGCCGCCACCGAAACGCTCCGCACGGTGGACGCCGAGCGCAACCGCCGGCGTATTCCCGCGTGGATCGTGACCGCGTTCGGCGCCGGCGCCGCCATTGCCGGCGGCATCGTGCTGGCCACGCATGGCGCCATGCCGCTGTACGCCGCGCTGCTCGGCGGCGGCGCGTTCGCGGCCCTGAGCGGCATCGCGCTGCTGGGCATCGCGGCGCGCACCAGCTCCGCCGAGCGCGACGTGGCGCTCCGCAAGCTGGGCGACGCGCAGCGCCGGCTCAATCAGCTGCGGTCGCAGCGCGCGGAAAACGAAGTCGGTCTGGCCGAGCTGTCGCGCCTGATGGGCTACCGCGACTCCGTGGACCTCATGCGCCACTGGGGCGAGTACGCGCGCATGATCGACGACTCCGCGCCGCTGCTGCGCGCGCAGGAGCAGCTGGTGCAGACCGAGGCCACGCGCCGCACCGTGATGGAGCAGGCGCACTCGCTGCTGCGCGCGCTCCCCGACACGTCGCCCACGCCCGAGGCGCTCGAACGCGTGGCCTACGAGGCGCGCCGCGCGCTGCAGGCGCGCCAGCGCCTGGCCGAGCTGGACAAGAGCTGGGAGTGGGTCGAGAAGGAGCGCCGCGTGGACGAGGCCGCCGTGTCCGGGCTGCGCGAGCGCGCCGTGCGCATCCTGCAGAGCGCGGGGCTCACGTACGACCCCGACCGCTCGTGGCAGGAGCACCTCGACGAGCTGTCGGCGCGGCTGGCCCACCGCACGCGCTGGGGCATGCTGACCGACGAGCTGATCCCGTTCGCGCGCAAGCGGCTGCTGCCCGACATCGAAGTGGAGCAGCGCCGCCGCCAGCTGGAGCAGCTCGAGGCCGGCGCGGTGGCCGGCGCAGAGCCGCGGCCTGCGGTCGAGATCGACGTCGAGGCGCGCCAGACGCGCACTCAGCTGGAGAACACGCAGCGCCGGCGCAGCGACCTGCGGCTCGAGGTCGAGGAGGTGTGGCGCCGCCACGCGCAGAACCGGCCCGAGCTGGAGGCGCAGGTGGCGAGGCTGACCACGGCCGCCGCGCGCGCCCGCGCGTTCAAGCGCTCCATCGACATCGCGCGCAATACCATCCAGAAGGTGGCCACCGACACGCACCGCCGCTGGGCCGACTTCCTCAACTCGCGCGTGGGCGAGATCCTCGCGCAGTTCGGCACGCGCGTGGACCAACTGCGCTTCGGCGAGGACCTCGACTTCTCGGTGCAGATGGACGGCGGCCCGCAGGTGACGCGCGGCAAGGCGCACCTCCAGTTGTCGAGTGGCGCTCGCGACCAGTTGTACCTGGCCGTGCGGCTGGCGGTGAGCGAGTTCCTCTCGCGCGGCGGCGAGCCGTTGCCGCTGCTGCTCGACGACGCGTTCGCCACCACCGACGACGAACGGCTCGAGCGCGCGATGCGCGCGCTCATCGAGAGCTTCGGCACCGGGCACCAGGTGGTGCTCGTGACCTGCCATCGCGGGCGGCACCAGGATCTGCGCCATCGCGATCCCGAGCTGTTCCGCGACCGGGTGCACTGGCTGGACCTGCGCGTCGGCACGCCCGCGCGCGCCTGACGGCCGTTCCGCGCCATGGGCGCCCTGTTCGGCAGCGGCATCGGCTGGCTGCTGCTGTCGGAACTGGCGTACACCATCATGCGCGTCTCGACGCGCGCCGGCGCCGATGAGCTGCCGTGGGCGGAGATCGCCGCGGCGCGATTCCTGGGCGGCGCGCTGGTGGCGATCGTGTCGGCGCGGGCGAACGGCAAGTCGCTGCGCGTGACCGACCAGAAGAACGCGTGGCTCCG
>JADLGX010000349.1 GCA_020849095.1 Candidatus Eiseniibacteriota bacterium | reverse complement strand
CACGCCACCGAGGCCACGCCGGCCGCGGTGCCCAGCACGCCGCACATCATCGCGGTGGCGCCGCCGCCGATGCCGCCGCCGGTCGCCGCGCCCGTCGCGACGCCCGCGATGGCCGCCGCCGCCGCGCCGCGCCCGGCCGCCGCCGCGCCATCACCCGCGCCTGCGCGCAAGGCCGCGCCCGCGCGCCCCAACGCGCCGCGCCCCGCGTTTGCGCCCACGCCCCGCACGGCCGGCGCGCCGGTTGCGCCCTATCGTGCGCCGCGTTTTCCCATGCCGCGCCCGCTCACCGCGTCGCCCGGTCCGCGCCCGCCCGCGGCGCCCATCGCGCCGCCGCGCGCGAATCCCGTTCCTCCTCCTGCGCCTCGTCCCGGTGCGCCCGTCGTGGCGCCCGGTCCCGGCGGAAAGCCCCGGCAGCTATGAGAACGTTCGGCAAGTGGCTCGCGATGCTCGGCCCAATCGGCCTGATTCCCGGCCCGCGCGCCACCTACGGCAGCGCGGTGGTCGCGGCGATCGGCTGGTTCCTGCCCGCGATGCCGGTGGTGCCGCTGTGGCTGTTCGCGGCGCTGTTCGTGGTGGGCACGGCCATCGCCATCTGGGCGGCGGGCGAGGCCGAACACGATCTCGGCCACGACGCCAACGCCATCAGCATCGACGAAGCGGTGGGCATGACGATCACGCTGCTGTTCGTGCCCCACAACGTCGTGGCGTTCATCGTGGCGTTCTTCCTGTTCCGCCTGTTCGACATCTGGAAGCCGCTCGGCGCGCGTGAGGCGCAGGTGCTTCCGGGCGGGCTCGGCGTGGTGGCCGACGACGCGATCGCCGGCGTGGTGTCCTGCGTGGCGTTTCATGCGCTGCGCTTCGGCCTGATGAAGGCCGGGATCTTCTGGTTGGGCTGAGCGGGCTTCCCGCAGGGCGCGAGCGATTCCGTCGCTTGCCCGCCTGCCGCGACGGGCGCACATTTCCGCGCGGAGGACTCCCATGAACGCCGACCTCAACCAGTACGTGCGCGAGGCGCTCGCGCGCGGCCTTTCGCGCGACGCCATCCGCTCCACGCTGACCGGGGCCCGCTGGCGCCGCGACGAGATCGACGCCGCGCTCGAGGCGTGGGCCGATGGCGAGGCGGGGCTGCCCGTGCCGCGCCGCCGCATGTCGCTTTCGGCGCGCGAGGCGTTCCTGCACCTGGTGCTCTTCGCCGCGCTGTACACGGTGGCGTTCAGCACCGGCGCCATCCTGTTCTGGATCGTCGAGCGCTACCTGCGCGACGCCGCCACCTACGCGCGCAGCGAATCGTTCGAGCCGCTGCGCTGGGCGGTGGCCGCGGTGGTGACGGCGTTCCCCATCTACCTGTGGACGAGTTCGCTCGCCGCGCGCTGGCTGGCGGCCGAGCCCGAAAAGCGTTCGTCGGGCGTGCGCCGCTGGCTCACGTACCTGACGCTGTTCGTGGCGGCGCAGGTGCTGATCGGCAACTTCGTCGGCGTGCTGTCGTCGCTGCTGGCCGGCGAGCAGACCGCGAGGTCGCTGCTCAAGGCCGCCGTGGTGTTCGCCATCGCGGGGATCGTCTTTGGCCACTACCTGAGCGGGCTGCGCCGCGACG
This sequence comes from Candidatus Eiseniibacteriota bacterium, assembly GCA_020849095.1. GTDB lineage: Bacteria > Eisenbacteria > RBG-16-71-46 > RBG-16-71-46 > RBG-16-71-46 > CAIXRL01. The sequence continues at coordinate 28,324 of JADLGX010000349.1, read as the reverse complement.
AGGCCGAGAGCGATGCCACCGGGCCGCGCCGCCGCAGTGTGCTCGGCCTGATCGGCGGCGTCGGCGTGGTGCTCACGCTGATCGCCGCGTTCTTCGCCATGGGCACGCCGCAGCGCGCGCGCACGCGCGGGCTCGACGCGCGGCGGGTGAGCGACCTCGTGCAGGTGCAGGGCGCCATCGAGCGCCGGTTCGACCGCACGGGCCGGCTGCCCGACAGCATCTTCGAACTCGAGGAGTCCCACTCCGACGGCGTGCAGCACCTGCCGACCGATCCGCTGACGCGCGAGCCGTACCGCTACGACAAGGTGGACTCGTTGCGTTACCGGCTGGGCGCGGTGTTCGAGACCGCCGACACGCTGGACGCCTGGGGCAATCCGCTCGCGCGCCGCTGGCGCCACACCGCCGGCGTGGAGATGTTCGACCGCAGCGTCGAGAAGTCGGCGAGGGAATGATCCTCCGCCTGCTCGCCTACCTCTGGGCCGCGCCCGCCACGGCGCTCGGGATGCTCGCCGGAGCGCTCGCGCTGCTGCTGGGCGCGCGCGTGCGCCGAGAGCGCGGCGTGCTCGAGTTTTCGGGCGGCGAACTGGGGCAGATCATTTCGGCGCTGCCGCGCCCCGTGGCGTTCGCGGGCATCACGCTGGGGCACGTCATCCTGGGCACCACGCGCGAGGCGCTCGACGAGCTGCGCGATCACGAACACGTGCACGTTCGGCAGTACGAGCGCTGGGGCGTCTTCCTGCTGCCCGCCTACCTGCTGTCCAGCTGCTGGCAGGCGGCGCGCGGGCGCGGTTTCTATTCCGCCAACCGCTTCGAGCGTGAGGCGCGTGAGGCCAGCGAGCGCCCGAATGCCTGAGCCACTCCGGAACACTCGCCACCCGATCCCACATCACCCGGGGTTCACCCGAACCGTGCCGGTGCAGCGCGTCCCGCATCCGGCCGAGGTCTCCGCGTCATGATCCTGATGATCCGCGCGCTCGCCGAGTGCGACAGCCCCGAAGCCGCCGCCGAGCTGGCGCCGCGCCTGCTGCAGGCGACCGCCCAGTGGCTGGCGGTCGAACCGTCACCGCCCGAGCGCTACTGGAAGATGCCCGAGCTGTACGAGTTCACGCTCGTGCTCGCGCCGCCGAGCGACGTGACCTTCGCCGAGGTGATCGCCAGCGCGCCTTCCGGCTGGACGCACAGCGAACCCGACGACGACCGCTCGTCGGTGTGGAACCGCGAGGGGGGCGTGGTGTTCCTGCTGCCGCAGGTGCGCTGGGCCGAGGTGCTCAAGCACGGGGGATAGGTGTCCTTTCTAGAAGGACGGATAGTCAAGAAAGTGTCCTTGACTGAGGGACACATGTTGCCGATGCTCCGGCCATGAGTCTTCACCCGGTACTGTCTGAGAAACTGAACCAGGCGCTCGAGCCCAGTCCATCGTCGGACATGACACGGCGAGATGCACAACTTCCGGCTGTTCCCGGAAAGGTGCACGCCGTGATCGGCATGCGCCGCGCGGGCAAGACTACATTCTTGAGGCAGTTGCTGGCCGAACGGCGCCTGGTGGACGGCGCCGAGCGTGCCGTCTACCTGAGCCTCGACGATGACCGCCTGGCCGGCATCGACTCCAATCAGTTGGGCTATCTGCTGGAGGAGTTCTACCGTCGGCACCCCGCCCTCCGCGGGCGTGACGTGGTCCACTGGTTTCTCGATGAGATCCAGTTGGTTCCCGGTTGGGAGCGCTTCGTCCGCCGCGTGATGGACACGGAGAAGGTGGCTGTCACCGTTTCGGGGTCCTCCGCGCGGATGCTTTCGCGCGAAGTGCACACCTCGCTTCGTGGTCGGGGCATGCCGACGGTCATTCGCCCATTCAGTTTCCGGGAGTTCCTGCGACATCATCAGGAGGAGCCCTCGACTGACGCGAGGCGCTGGAAGGCGGCCGAGCGATCGCGAGTGGAGAAGCGATTCCGCGAATATCTTCACGTGGGGGGGTTTCCCGAGGCTCAGGGGCTGATTCTTTCCGCGCGCGTCGAACTGCTTCAGGGGTACGTAGACACAGTCCTCTTTCGCGATGTCGTCGAGCGTCACGGCGTCTCGCAGGTGGCCGCGCTGAGGTGGCTGGTTCGTCATTGCCTGCGCAATCCGGCGGGAAGTTTCAGCGCCATGCGACTGCACAGGGACCTGAAGGCGCAGGGACACGGAGTCGCCAAGGACGCGGTGCATGCAATGCTCGGGCACTTGCTCGATGCTTTTCTGATCAGTTCGGCCCCGCTGGCAACCGAGTCTGAGCGCCAACGCAATTCGAATCCGAGGAAGCTCTATCCCGCGGACGTGGGGCTCATTCGCGCGTTCGACGCGAGCGGGAGAACCAACGTCGGGCACGCTCTGGAGACCGTGGTCTTCAATGAACTCGAACGCCGCGGCGCCGAGATCGGATACGTACGGACCCGCGACGGATTCGAAGTCGACTTCCTGGCACGTCAGCACGAAGCTGGAGAGACGCTCGTGCAGGTTTGTGCCGATCTCACGACTCCCGCGACGGCGGCGCGAGAGCTTCGAGCTCTCGAGTTCGCGGGCGCGGAGCACGCGCGCGCGAAGCGAGTGCTGCTCGTGCTGGACCGCGACGCTCGGGATCAGCTCGCGCCGTCAGGAGTCGAGGTGCTCCCTGCATACGAATGGTTGCTGGGTCGCCAGCCCTGAAGACGCGGCGCCCGGCCGCTGCTACCTCGCCGGCGCGCCCAGTCCGATCGACTGCAGCAGCTTCTCGTCGCCCGGGTCGTGCGTGCGCCAGTAGTCGAGCCGCGTGGTGCCCGTGAGTTCGCCCATGTCGGTGCCGCCGGGCCCCGTCGCGCCGGCCGGCGCGCGCCACGACCAGCGCACGATGCGATGCGGATACGCGCGCTCCACGTGAAAACGCCCCTCGCGGCCGTCGGCCGGTCGCACCAGGTACACGTCCGCCACGAACCGCCCGGCGGGCACGGTCACGCTCTCGGGGGCGGGCAGGCGCTGGATGCTCGCGTTGGCCCACTTGCCGTTCTGGTGCGCGAGCCGGCGGTAGAACGCGCTGGTGAAGAACGGCACGGCGCGCTGCTCGCCCGGCTTGAGGAAGGGGCCGTGAAAGCCGCGCAGCAGGATGAACAGGTTGTCTTCGGCCACGCCGGTGGCGGGCGAGGGCTGCTTGCCCTCGCTCGACTCGCCCTCGAAGTAGCTGAAGATCTTCTGCTGGATGAAGCCGCTCCAGAAGTTCAGCTCCTCGTACACCTGCCCGCACCACTCGCTGCTGCTGAACGCGATCTTGAGCGGGCGAAAGTCGCGCGTCTGCGAGAACACCGACAGCATGGTGGAATAGTCGTAGATGCCGGTCTGGAACTGGCGCGACAGGTTCAGCTTGAGCACCTCCACCGCGTCGGCCGGCGTCTTGTCCGGCGCGTCGAGCTTCACGTGGCGCGTGCCGCTGAAGGGTTCGGTCACGAAGATGGCCACCGCGCGCCCGCGACGCGGCGCGCCGTAGCGGTCCACCGTGAGCAGGTAGCCGTCCAGCTCGGCCTTGCCGTCGTGCCACCACGACCCGAACGCGGGATCGCCCTTGGCGGCGGGAACGCTCGCGGCAGGGGCGGAAACGGCGGGCCGCGGCGCGGCCGGCAGGGCGAGCGTCGCGAGCAACAGCAGGGCGGCGAACGGGCGCGTCATGAGCATTCCTCGGCGCGGCGGGTGGCGTGCGAACGGCGAACGGCGCGACCCTAGCACGAGCGGGCCGCGCCTTTCGTCATGCCGTCACCGCGACGCCGTCATCGCACCACGAGCAGCTTGCTCGTTCCCCGCGCGCCGGCCTGTCGCGCCGACACGAAGTACACGCCGTTGCCGAGCGCGCCCGTGTCCAGCGTGTAGGCGCGCTCGCCCGCGGCGACCGGCCCGCGCTCCAGCGTGGCCACGCGCCGTCCGCCCAGGTCGAGCAGCTCCAGCTGCGCCGCGCCGGCCGCGGGCCACGCCACGCTCAGCACGCGCCGGTGCGCCAGCGTCGCGCCGCCCACCGACAGGCGCAGCGCGCGCCGCGCGCCGCCCTCCGGCACGCTCAGCGTGGCGGGATCGGCAATGCCGAGCACGCTGCCGCCGGAATAGATGGGCACGCCCGTCACCGTGAGCAGCCCCAGCGCGTCGGCCACCACCGTGCCCGATCGCACCAGCGCTCCGTCGGCCCGGCGCGTGACGGTGTAGGCGTAGGTCGCGCCCGGCGTCACGCCGAAGTGCTGCAGCCGGCGCGGCGTCACGTCGGCGGTGGTGGACTCGGGCGCGGCGAACACGCCCCACTGCGCGGCGAGCGCGCGCGTCCACAGCGTCGTGCGCCAGCCCTGCGGCTGGTCCACCAGCACGCTGTCCCACTCGACCGCGCCCCCGATGGTGCCCACGCTGTCGCCGTCGGCGGCGTGGCCGTCGCCGGGGTCCTGGTCGGCGGCGCAGTTCGTGACGGCGGGATAGCTGCGGTTGGTGCGGTAGCGGTACAGGTAGCGCGCGCTCTGAATGGGCAGCCACGCGACGAACGAACCCTGGCCGTGCTGGCGCTGGTCCCAGAAGTAGTGCCCGCCGTGCCGGTACTGCTGCGTGGCGGCGTAGTAGCCGATCTTCTCGCCCCAGCCCACGATCACGTCGTTCTTGCCGTTGAACGCCATGATGGGCGGAAACGACGTGCTCTCGTGCAGGGCGAGCTGCGCTCCCATGTTCTGCCGCGTGTACACCGGCTGGCCATCGGAGCAGGGCAGGTTGGAGGCGAGCGAGCCCCACAGCCGGTCCACCACCGCGCGCTCGGGCTGCCCCGGGTTGTAGACGTTGGCCGGGTTGGGATCGCTGTCGTACGAGAAGTCGAACTTGGGAACGGTGCCCTGGATGCCGGCGATCCAGTGCGGCACGGCGTGCGCCAGGACCAGGCTGCCGATGGCGCCCATGGAGCCGCCCATGGCGTACACGCGCGTGGTGTCCACGGGCAGCGTGCGGCGCGCCCACGCCAGCGTGTGCACGATGCGCCGCGTGGTGTAGTCCACCACCGTGCCGGCGGTCGGCTCGACGTGCGTGACGATGAACGGATCGAACCCGGCGTGATAGCCGAACCAGAACGAGTTGCCCTCGCTGGCCGAGACCATCCAGTCGTCCAGGGCGAGCCGCCACTCGCCGGGCTCTCCGGTGCCCGTCAGCACCTGCAGCAGGCTGCCGCCGCGCGCGTGCGGCCGCACCATCAGCGAGCCGCCCGGCGTGGAGCGCACCACGGCGCAGTCGAACGCGAGTCCGTACTGGCTGCCCATGGCCGCAAAGAGCGGCGTCTCGACCGGGCTGGTCCACAGCGTGTACACGTCGCACGCGATGCCGCTCACGGTGAGCGAGCGCTGGTACACGGGGCGCGGCACGCCCAGCAGCTCGGTGACCGCGCTCGCGAGCGCATTGCCGCCCGGCACGATGGTCAGGTCCTCGGCGCCGGCCAGCGCTTGAGCGGTGACCGCGTAGCACGAGGCGCCGGAGGCGCCAACGGTTCGTACGAACAACCCGCGTGCGGCCGTCAGCTGAGTCGCGAGCGAGTCGGTCGCGTAGCCGAACACCGTGCTGCGCAGGCGCGACAGCCGGCGGTCACACCAGGTGGAGTCGCCGACGCTGCCCACCAGCGTGGCGGCGGCCAGCTCGGCACCGCTGGTGATGGGAGTGGGCGAGGAGTACACGCGGTAGCGCCAACCGCTCCCCGCGGGCGCGGTCCAGGTGAGAAAGGTCTGGCCGTCGTGGTGCGAGGCCTGCAGCGCGGTCACCGTGGTGGCGGTTGCAGGCGCGGCGGCCACGCAGGGGAGAAGCAGAAGCAGGGCGAACAGGGCGCGGCGCATGGCGGGGCCTCCGGATCGAGCGAAGGGCTGAAGAACTCCTGACGCTACGCCCCGGAGCAAGCGCGGGACCAGCGGGCGTTGATCGCGCGCCCGGGCAGCCAAGTCGCTGCGGCGCACCACCGCCGACGCGGGCGCGAGGGCGCCGGCCGGCGCGGGGGATTCGCGCTGCTGTCCCCGGGCGTACAGGGTGCGGGGGCGGGCGTGCGCCGGGGGGCAGAACCCACCGGGCACGAGCCGCGAGTTGCCGCCTCACACGCGCTAGGGCACAGTGCCGTGCGATACGTCCCCGCTGCCCCCTCATCGATCGAGCCCAACCCCCTCATGAACGTCGAAATCGTCACCATCGGCAACGAAGTGCTGTCCGGCCGTACGGTGGACACCAACTTCGCCTACCTCGCGCGCGTCCTGGAGGAATCCAGCGTGCAGGTGATCTGGCATTCCACCGTGGGCGACACGGCGGAGCGGATCGCCGAGGGGCTCTCGCGCGCGCTGGATCGCGCCGACGCCGTGGTGATGACGGGCGGGCTGGGACCCACGCCGGACGACGTCACGCGCAAGGCGGTGGCCACGCTGCTCAGCCGGCCGCTGCAGCTGGACGAGAGCGTGCTCGCCAACATCCGCGAGCGCGGCAAGCGCTCGGGCCGCAAGCTGCCCTCGACCGTGGAGAGCATGGCGCTCATTCCGCGCGGCGCCGAAGTGTGGCCGAATCCCGTGGGCGCGGCGCCAGGCATCCTGATCGTGCATCGCGAAAAGCCGGTGGTGCTGCTGCCGGGCGTGCCCAACGAAATGGAAGCGCTGGCCGAGGAGTTCCTGGTTCCCTACCTGCGCCAGCGTACGGGCCGCGCGGTCGAGTGCTTCACGCTGCGCACGTACGGTTCGTTCGAGAGCCAGTTGCACGAGCGCATCGGTGCCATGCCCGAAGAGTGGCCCGGCACGTCGTTCGCGTACCTGCCCAGCTACTTCGGCGTGGACCTGCGCGTGACCGTGGTGGGCAACAACGACCACACGGTGCGCGAGACGGCGCTGCGCGCGTACAACGAGCTGATGGCCAAGGTGCGCGGCGTGGTGTACGCCGAGGGCGGCATCGGCATGGAAGAAGTGGTCGGCGCCATCCTGGCCGAGAAAAAGTGGCGCATCGCCACGGCCGAGTCCTGCACGGGCGGGCTGCTGGCCAAGCGCATCACCGACACGCCCGGCTCCTCGGGCTGGTTCGAGCGCGGGTTCGTCACGTACTCGAACGCCTCCAAGCTCGACCAGCTCGGAGTGGACGAGGCCACGCTCGACGCGCAGGGCGCCGTGAGCGCCGCGGTCGCCGAGCAGATGGCTCAGGGCGCGCGTGAGCGCGCGGGCGTCGAAGTGGGCGTGGGCATCACCGGCGTGGCCGGGCCCGACGGCGGCAGCGACAACAAGCCGGTCGGCACGGTGTTCATCGCGCTCTCCACGCCGCTCGGTATCGTTTCCCGTATCCACCGCCTGCTCGGCACCCGCGCCACCGTGCGCGAACGCGCCGCGCAGACCGCGCTCGACATGCTGCGCCGGCACCTGCTGGAGCTGCCGGTCGATCCCTCTCTGGACTGACGGAGATCGCGCGCATGCGACTTTTCCTCGCCGTGTTTCCCACCCCAGAAGCCCAGGCCGTCGCGGCCCGCGCCACGGATGCCCTGCGCGCGACGCGCGGTGGCAACAGCGTGTCGTGGGTCAAGCGCGAGAACCTGCACTTCACCCTGCGCTTTCTCGCCGACCAGGACGATGCCGGCATGGCGCGGGCGCTGGCCGCCGCGCGCGAGGCCGCCGCGGCGCGCGCTCCGTTCGAAGTGGCGCTCGGCGGACTGGGCGCGTTCCCGACCGCCAAGCGCGCGCGCGTGCTGTGGGCGGGGCTCGAGTCGGGCGCCGAGACCATGCGCAAGCTGTCGGTGACGCTCGAGAAGGCGCTGGCCAAGCACGGCTTTCCGGCCGCCGACCACGACTTCGAGCCTCACCTCACGCTGGGCCGCGTGCGCACTCCGGCCGACTGGACCGAGCGCCTGGTGAAGGCTGCCTCGCCCGAGGTGCGCTTCAAGGTCGAGCGGCTCGTGCTCGTCCAGAGCGCGCTGGCGCCGGGCGGCTCGCGCTACGACGTGGTGGGCGAAGCGCCGCTGGGCAAGTAGCCCTCCGGGCCCCGAAACACCCCCCGAAAAATAGTCCTTGGGACTTACTGCACACTTGTGTACCATGCAGCCCGCAGCCGCTCCTGGGCGGCTATCCCCGCACATCAAAGCAACGCCCCTGCGAAGGAGACGCAGTTCATGATCACCAACCCGGCAAACGCCAAGGAACGCTCGAAGGCTCTCGACCTCGCCCTTCAGCAGATCGAGAAGCAGTTCGGCAAGGGCGCCATCATGAAGCTGGGCGAAGGCAATGCCGCGCCCGAGATCGAGACCATCAGCACGGGCTCCATCGGCCTCGACCTGGCCCTCGGCGTGGGCGGTGTGCCGCGCGGGCGCATCATCGAGATCTACGGACCGGAATCCTCCGGCAAGACCACGCTGGCGCTGACCATCATCGCGAACGCCCAGAAGAACGGCGGCAACGCGGTGTTCATCGACGCCGAGCACGCGCTGGACTCCGGCTACGCCCAGAAGCTCGGCGTGGACATCGCCAACCTGCACGTGGCGCAGCCGGACACCGGCGAAGAGGCGCTCGAGATCGCCGACACGCTCGTGCGCTCGGCCGCCGTGGACATCGTGGTCATCGACTCCGTGGCCGCCCTCGTGCCGCGCGCCGAAATCGAAGGCGAGATGGGCGACTCGCACGTGGGCCTGCAGGCGCGCCTCATGTCGCAGGCGCTGCGCAAGCTGACCGGCTCGATCAACAAGAGCAACACCACGGTCATCTTCATCAACCAGATCCGCATGCAGATCGGCGTCATGTTCGGCAATCCCGAGACCACGGCCGGTGGCCGCGCGCTCAAGTTCTACGCCTCGGTGCGCCTCGACATCCGCCGCATCGCCACGCTCAAGGAAGGCGACACGGCCGTCGGCAACCGCACCAAGGTGAAGGTGGTCAAGAACAAGGTCGCCGCTCCGTTCCGCGAGGCCGAGTTCGACATCATCTACAACCAGGGCATCTCGCGCGAAGGCGAGCTGATCGACATGGCGGTGGACAAGATGGTGGTCAGCAAGGCCGGCACGTGGTTCAGCTTCGGCGACGAGCGCCTGGGCCAGGGTCGCGAAAACTCGCGCATGTTCCTCAAGGAGCATCCGGACGTGCGCCTGAAGATCGAGGCCAAGCTGTTCCCGCTCATCGGGCTCCGGGTGGAAGGCGCGCCGGCCGCGACCAACGGCACCGCTCCCTCGCCCGAAGCGGCGAAGGCCGCGGCCGCCGCTCGTCCGCAGGCTCCGGCGGGCGCTCCGGCGCCGGCTGCCGCCGCCCGCCGTTAGGACGCGCGCCTCAGAGATTCGCCAGGTCCGGGCGCCGTCCAGCACATCGGGCGGCGCCCGTTTCCTTATCCGACAGCGGAGCGCCCCACATGGCCATGCGCACCCGGCGTGATCCCGACGCCGAACCCATCACCGATCCCGCGGCCGCCCGCGAGGCCGCGCTCAAGCTGCTCGAGCGCACGCGCCGCACGCGCTCCGACCTCGAGCGCCGGCTTCGCGACAAGGGCTTCGCCGCGGCCACCATTGCAGAGGTGGTGGACCGTCTGGTCGAGGTGAAGCTGGTGGACGACGCCGAGTACGCGCGCGCGTTCCTCGCCGGGCGCTGGGGGCGCAAGCCCGCCGGCTGGTCGCGCCTGCAGCGCGAACTGCGCGCCAAGGGCGTGGCGGACGAGCACATCGTGGCGGGGCGCGGGCTCATCGAGGAGCGCGAGGGCGCGGCCGACGAGATTTCGGTGGCGCACAAGCTGGTGCAGCAGGTTCGCGCGCGCTACGAGCGCTTCGAGCCGCGAGTGCGCAACCAGCGCCTGTACGCCCTGCTCGCCCGGCGGGGCTTCGACGGGGACACCATTCGCCGGGTACTCTCGATGCGCGACGACGAGGCGGGCGAGGAGTAGCGTCGGCGGTCCGCAGTCGTCGTCCCATTGCACCTCGGAGGCCGCATGACCACGGATCCCATTCAGCGCCTGCTCGACGAGCACGTCGAGCTCATGAGCAAGTTCGAGCCGCTGCGCACGGCCGTGCACCTTCTGGGCGAAGGAGGAGAGGGCGCCATGCCCCGCGTGCTCCCGCTGCTGCGCGAAGCCAACCGGGTGATGACCACCGAACTGCTCGCGCATGCGGAGCGCGAGGACGACGTGCTGTTCGAGGCGGTCGAGGAGGAACTGGGCAAGGAGTTCGGGCCCACGGTGGTGATGCGCGAAGAGCACCGCGACATCCATGGAAGCGTGACGCTGTTTCGCGACACGCTGCACGAGCTCAATCAGGTCGAGCACCCCGCGATCCACTCGAGCATCGGCGAACTGCAGCGCCTGACCGAGTCGGGCGCGCCGGCCGAAGTGCTTCGCCGCACGGGCGCGAACCTCATCGCGATGCTCGACTCACACTTCGGCAAGGAGGAGGAGATCCTGTTCCCGATCGCGCGCGAAGTGCTGTCGCGCCAGGTGCTCGCCGAGGTCGGCCGGCGCATGGATGAGCTCGATCGGCGCGGAACCGCGCCGCAGGGCGGGGGGTAGGAGAGCGGGCCCGCAGTCCTGTCCCCCACCGCAAGGAGATCCACATGCCCCGCTCCATCCTGACCAAAGCCGGTATCGCCCTGGGAGTCGTGCTGGCCGCCCTCGTGGTCATGGCGCTCACGCCCGTGCCGCGCGCGACGCCCGAGCGCTGTTACACGGTGACCGGCCGGGTGGCGTCGGTGACCACGCCCTGCTGTCTCGACGTGAGCATCTGGCTCGAGGGCGACACGCATTGCTACCACATCAATCGCGGGGTCGAGCAGGGGATCGACGTGGCGGCCTGGCACCAGCGGCTGGCCGGCAAGGACGTCCAGTTGAAGGTCATCCGCCGCAACTGGTCGCCGCTCGACCGGAACCACGAACTGGCCCCGGTCGCCGAACTGAGCGACGCGGATGGGCTGGTGTTCACCGTCATGGAGAAATCTTGAGCCCTGCTTCCGACACCCGCGACGCCCTCACCAGCCAGCTCGCCGCCACGATCCAGGCGTTCGAGAACTCGATCACCGCGTGCCCGCCGGCGGTGTGGGGCGAACGCATCGGCCCGCACGAGTTCTGGTACATCGCCTACCACTCGATCTTCTGGCTCGACTGCTATTCGTCCGCGGCCGTCGAGGGCTATGCCCCTCCGGCGCCGTTCACCATGGCCGAGATGGACCCGGCGGGGCTCTATCCCGATCGCGTGTACACGAAGGACGAACTGCTCGCGTTCCTCGCGCACGCGCGCGCCACGGCGCTCGGCGCGGTCGCGGCGCTGGACGACGCGGGCGCGGCCGCGCGCTGGAAGTTCGGACGCTACGACTTCAGTGTGTTCGAGAAGTTCCTGCTGATCACCCGTCATCTGCAGCACCACACCGGGCAGCTGCAGTTGCTGCTGCGCCAGGGCGGCGCCGAGCCGCCGCGCTGGGTGCGGCAGTGGCCCAACTCCTGATTCCGAGGGACCGGACATGAACGGCACGCTGTGGCTGGCCGATGTGCGCAAACGCTTTTCCGACTCCAAGGACCAGTGCGACCGCGCGCTCGCGCAGGTGCCGTTCGAGCGCTGGACGCACCAGCTGGGCCCGGAGTCCAACAGCATCGCCACGATCATGCTGCACATGGCGGGCAACATGCTGTCGCGCTGGACGGACTTCCTCACCACCGACGGCGAGAAGCCGGATCGCGACCGGGACGGAGAGTTCGAGAACCCCGAGGCTCTGTCGCGCGAGCAGTTGCTCGCGCGCTGGGAGGCCGGCTGGGCGTGCCTGTTCTCGGCGATCGACCCGCTGACCGATGCCGACCTCGACCGCACCGTCACCATTCGCACCAAGCCGCTGCTCGTGAGCGCGGCGATCACCCGCCAGGTCCAGCACTACGGCGTGCACACGGGACAGATCGTGCTGCTCGCCAAGCACCTCGTGGGCGAGTCCTGGAGCACGCTCAGCGTGGCGCGCGGCGCGTCGAAGGCGTTCAACCAGGCGATGGCCGGCGGCGAGGGCGAGCACCCGCATGGGCGGTGAGGCGCCGACGTCCGCACCCCAGACCGAGCGGCTGCGCCTGCGCCGGCTCACGCTGGACGACGCGGCCTTCATCCAGGAGCTGGTGAACGATCCCGACTGGATCCGCTTCATCGGCGACCGCAACGTGCACTCGCTCGACGATTCCCGCGCCTATCTCGAGCGCGGCTATCTGGCGCTCTACCGTCAGCACGGCTTCGGGCTGTGGGCGGTCGAGCCGCGCGAGAGCCGTACGCCGGTCGGCATCTGCGGCCTGCTCAAGCGCGACACGCTCGCCGACGTGGACCTGGGCTTCGCGTTCATGCCCGCGGCGCGGGGCAGGGGCTACGCGCGCGAGGCGGCCGCCGCCAGCCTGCGCCATGCGCACAAGCAGTTGGGAATCGCGCGCGTCGTGGCCATCTGCACGCCGGACAACGTGGCCTCGCGCCGCACGCTCGAGGGGATCGGCATGCGTCTGGAAAAGCTCTTCCGCATGAAGGACGACGCCGAGGAGCTGTGCCTGTACGTGAGCGGGGCCGCCGAGGACGTCGCGGCCGGCTGAGCTTCACTCGCCCCGCTGACTTCCCCCCACGGTTTCGGCTATCCTGCCGCGGCCTGCAACCTCACCATGTCCGCCGCGGCCGTCCCCTCGGATGCGCCGTGGCCTGAACTTGCCCGGGAGTTTCGGATGTCCAACGTGACGATCAAAACCGGCGCCGACCTGCGCCGGGCCTTTCTCGACTTCTTCGTCCGGAACGGCCACACCGAAGTGCCGTCCAGCCCGCTGGTGCCGCACGGCGACCCGACGCTCATGTTCACCACCGCCGGCATGGTGCAGTTCAAGCCCTACTACTCGGCCACCGGCGACGTGCCGTACACGCGCGCGACCAGCGTGCAGAAGTGCCTGCGGCTCACCGACCTCGACAACGTGGGGCTGACGCCGCGCCACGACACGTTCTTCGAGATGCTGGGCAACTTCTCGTTCGGTCCCAAGGCCAAGGGCGCCTACTTCAAGGAAGAGGCGACCGCGCTGGCCTGGGAGTTCGTCACCAAAACGCTGGGCCTGCCCAAGGAGCGGCTGTTCGTGTCCATCTTCGGCGGCGAGCCGGGGGTGCCGCGCGACGACGAGGCGGCGGCGCTGTGGGTCAAGCTCGGGCTCGACGAGAGCCACCTCGTGGCGCTGGGCCGCAAGGACAACTTCTGGGGCCCGGCCGGCGGCGCCGGCGCGTGCGGCCCCTGCTCCGAGATCTACTTCGACCTCGGCGAGCAGCGCCCCGACTACCTGCCCGACGGCGCGTTCTGGGGCGAGACGGCCGGTGATGCCGGCGACCGGTTCATGGAGTTCTGGAACCTCGTGTTTCCGCAGTTCGACGCGCAGCCCGACGGCAAGCTCGACCTGCTTCCCAACCCGGGCATCGACACGGGCATGGGCATCGAACGGCTCGCGCTCATCCTGCAGGGCAAGAACACGATTTTCGAGACCGACCTGTTCTCGCCGCTCGTGGACGCGGTGCTGAGCCACGCGAAGCACATCAAGGACCGCCGGACGGCCGTGCGCGACGCGCGCATCATCGCCGACCACGTGCGCGCGCTCAGCTTCGCGATCGGCGAAGGCGCGCTGCCGGGCAACGAAGGCGCGGGCTACGTGCTGCGCCGGCTGCTGCGGCGCGCGGTGACGCGCGGGCGCTCGCGCAACGGGCTCGCGCTGACCGACGCGTTCCTGCCGCGCGTGGCCGAGCAGGCCATTGCGCAGTTCGGCGGCCACTACAAGGAACTGGCGCAGCACCGCGACCGCATCCTGCGCGTGCTCGAGCAGGAAGAGACCGGATTCGGCCAGACGTACGAGGCCGGCATGTCGCGGCTCGAGGAACTGCTTGCCGGTGGCGCCAAGGGCATTCCGGGCGCGGACGCGTTCCTGCTGCACGACACCTACGGGTTCCCGATCGAACTCACCGAGGAGATCGCGGCCGAGCGCAACGTGGCCGTGGACAAGGCGGGCTTCGAGAAGGCGATGGACGAGCAGCGCACGCGCGCCCGCGCGGCCAGCAAGTTCGGCAAGGACGGCGACGAAGCTCGCTCGCCGTGGACCGTAGTCGGCACCGGGCCGGACTCGAAGTTCCTGGGCTACGACTGCACCGCCGAGGACGGCGTGCTCGTACGCCGCTGGCGCGAGCGCGGCGACCAGCTCGAAGTGGTGCTCGACCGCACGCCCTGCTACGCGGAGTCCGGCGGTCAGGTGAGCGACCGCGGCTCGCTGCGCGGCGGCGGCGTGGTGGCCGAGCTGGTGCACGTGTACAAGGAGGACGACGCGATCGTTCACCGCGTGAAGTTCGCCTCGGGCGACCGCGCGGGCCTGCTCGCTGCCTCAGCGGCCAGCCAGCTGTCGGCACTCGTGGATCCCGCGCACCGCGCGCCCACCAACCGCCACCACACCGCCACGCACCTGCTGCACGCGGCGCTGCGCCACACGCTGGGCACGCACGTCCACCAGGCCGGTTCCATGGTGTCGCCGGAGCGCCTGCGCTTCGACTACGCCCACTTCGAGTCGCCGTCCGACGAGCAGATGGCGGCAATCGAGTCGCGCGTCAACGCTTGGGTGCTGGCCAATCGCGAGGTGGCCTGGCGCGTCATGCCGATCGACGAGGCCAAGGCGCAGGGCGCCATGGCGCTGTTCGGCGAAAAGTACGGCGCCGAGGTGCGCATGGTCACGGTGGACGGCGTGGACGGCGAGGGGATCGAGCCCAGCCGCGAGCTGTGCGGCGGCACGCACGTGACGCGCACCGGCGACATCGGCGCGTTCGTGCTCACGGGCGAATCGGCGATCGCGAGCGGCGTGCGCCGCGTCGAGGCGTTGTGCGGCAGCGAGGCGATGGCGTGGCTGCGCGGCCAGCAGGCGCTGCTGCAGCAGTCGGCGCAGGTGCTCCAGTCGTCGGTCGAGCAGGTGCCCGCGCAGATCGAGAAGCTCAAAGCCGAGGTGGCCGCGCTCAAGAAGGCGCAGGCCGAGGCGGGCAAGGCCATGCTCGAGATCGAGTTCAAGAAGCTCGGCGAGCGCGCGCAGCAGGCGCCCGGCGGACGCTGGATCGTCGAGGAAATGCCGGCGGGTGTCGACGCTGTCGCGGCGCGCGAGGCGGCCAACGTGCTGCGCGACGCGCTCGGCTCCGGCGCGGCCGTCGTGTCCATCCAGGGCGAGGGCAAGCTCACGTTCCTCGCGGTCGTCACCGACGACCTCGTGGCGGCCAAGAAGCTGCGCGCCGACGAGCTCGTGCGTGAAGTGGCCAAGGTCACCGGCGGCTCGGGCGGCGGCAAGCCCAACCTGGCGCTGGCCGGCGGCAAGGACGCGAGCAAGCTGGCCGAAGCGCTCGACGAGGCGCGCAAGCGGCTCGGCGCGGCGCTGGGCGGTTGACGGACATGGGCTGGGTGGAACTGATCTTCCTGATCCTGCTGGGGCTGTTCATCATCGTGGGATTCCTGGTCTTCCTGAGGAGGTTGGAGTGAAGGCGCTCGTACTCGCAGGCGGCCGCGGCACGCGGTTGCGTCCCATCACTCACACGCGCGCCAAGCAGCTGGTGCCCGTCGCGAACAAGCCCGTGCTCGACTTCGGGCTCGAGTCCATCGCCGCCGCCGGCATCAAGGAAGTGGGCATCATCGTGAGCGACCCGCGCGAGATGCTGCAGCCGGACCACCGCACGGGTGAGCTGATCACCGTGCTGGTCAACAGCCAGGCCGAGATCCGCGCCGCGGTCGGCGACGGCTCGCGGTTCGGGCTCAAGGTCACGTACATCGAACAGGAGGCGCCGCTCGGGCTGGCGCACGCGG
Organism: Candidatus Eiseniibacteriota bacterium; assembly: GCA_020849095.1. Lineage (GTDB taxonomy): Bacteria > Eisenbacteria > RBG-16-71-46 > RBG-16-71-46 > RBG-16-71-46 > CAIXRL01. The sequence goes on along the minus strand of JADLGX010000349.1, from coordinate 12,548 downwards.
TCAAGATCTCGGAAGAGTTCATGGCCGGCGATTCGTTCGTCATGTACCTGGGCGACAACCTCATCAAGGACGGCATCACGCACTTCGTGCGCGAGTTCGAGGCGGAAAAGCCCGACGCGCAGATCCTGCTGGCGCAGGTGTCGCGCCCGTGGGAGTTCGGCGTGGCCGAGCTGCAGGGCGAGCGAGTGGTGCGGCTCGAGGAGAAACCCAAGCAGCCCAAGAGCGACCTGGCGCTGGTGGGCGTGTACCTGTTCACCTCGTCCATCTTCGACGCCGTGCGCGCCATCAAGCCGTCGCCGCGCGGCGAGCTCGAGATCACGGACGCCATCCAGCACATGATCACCACCGGGCAGAACGTGCGCTCGCACGTGATCCGCGGCTGGTGGAAGGACACGGGGCGCGTCGAGGACCTGCTCGAGGCCAACCGCATCGTGCTCGCCGACCTGGAGCGCCGCATCGACGGCACCGTGGACGCGGCCACCATCATCGAGGGCGCGGTCGAGATCGGCGAGGGCACGGTGGTGGAGCGCAGCCACCTGCGCGGCCCGCTCATCATCGGCTGCAACGCCCGCATCTCGGACACGTACATCGGGCCGTTCACGGCGCTCGCCGACGGCGTGCAGCTGCAGCGCTGCGAGATCGAGCACTCGATCGTGCTCGACCGCAGCGAGATCCGCGACATCGCCAGCCGCATCGAGTCCAGCCTGATCGGGCGCGACGTGGTGGTGACCAAGAGCGATTCGAGGCCGCGGGCGCACCGGCTCATGCTGGGCGACTCGAGCCGGGTGGAGCTGGCTTGAAGATCATGGTGACCGGCGCGGGCGGCCTGCTCGCGCACGCGGTGGTGCCGGTGATGAAGGCCGCGGGCCACGAGGTGCTGGCGCTGACGCGCGCCGACGCCGACGTGACCAGCCTGCCGTCGCTGCTCGGTCACGCCCGCGCGTTCCGCCCCGACTGGGTGCTGCACCTGGCGGCGTTCACGCACGTGGACCAGTGCGAGGCCGACGCGGAGAAGGCGTTCGTGGTCAACGGGCTGGGCCCGCGCAACTCGTCGCTGGCTGCTGCCGAAGTGGGCGCCGCCGTGATGGCGCTGTCCACCGACTACGTGTTCGACGGCACTAGCGCCACGCCGCGGCGCGAGCACGACGCGATCGGCCCGCTCGGCGTGTACGGCCGCTCCAAGCTGGCCGGCGAGCGCGGCGCGCGCGAGGTGAACCCGCGCCACGTGATCATCCGCACCGCGTGGCTGTACGGCGCGGGCGGGCGCAACTTCGTGGACACCGTGCTGGCCAAGGCGCGCGCGGGAGAGCCGCTGCGCGTGGTGGACGACCAGCGCGGCGCGCCCACGTGGACGCACGACCTGGCCGAGGCCATGCTGGCGCTGATCGACCGCCGCGAGTTCGGCACGTACCACGTGACCAACTCGGGCGACTGCACCTGGTACGACCTCGCGGTCGCCGCCTGCGCCGAAGCCGGCGTGACGGCGGAGATCGCGCGCATCAGCAGCGACGAGCTGTCGCGTCCGGCCCGGCGGCCGGCGTACTCGGCGCTTCACATGGGATGGTTCGAGCACGTGGCCGGCCGGCGCATGCCGGCGTGGCGTGACGCGCTTCGCCGTTACCTCGCCTCGGCGAAGTGACGGCCCGAAAGGAGTCGGCATGGCGGCACGGACGGAAGAAATGGGCGCCTCGGTGAAGGGATTCGAGGCGCAGGCGCGCGCGGCGATGAAGCTGAGCGCCGCGACGCTGGCCGAGACGGCGAAGCGCAACGCGATCGCGGTCGCCCAGGTGGCCGAGATCCTCGTGGACTGCTTCGAGAGCGGCGGCACCGTGTTCTTCTGCGGCAACGGCGGCAGCGCGGCCGACGCGCAGCACCTGGCCGCGGAGTTCGCGGGCCGCTACATGATCGACCGCCCCGGCCTGCCGGCGGTGGCGCTGACCACCAACAGCTCGGCGGTCACGGCGATCGGCAACGACTACGGCTACGAGGAGGTGTTCGCGCGCCAGCTCGAGAGCCTGGGCGCTCCCGGCGACGTGCTGGTGGCGATCAGCACGAGCGGCAAGTCGCCCAGCGTGCGCATGGCGGTGGATGCCGCCGAGGCGCTGGGAATGACCGTGATCGGCATGACGGGCGAAAAGGGCGCCGAGTTCGCCGCGGCCTGCGACATCGCGCTGGTCACGCCCAGTTCGTCCACGCCCAACATCCAGGAAGGGCACATTGCCATGGGACACGCGTTCTGCCTGCTGGTCGAGCGCGCGCTGTTCCCGGTGAAGCCGGCCCGCGCGCGCAAGAGCGCGGCCAAGAAGGCGGCCCCGCGCGGGAGGAAGCGCAAGTGATCTTCGCGCTGATCGAGGCGCTCCGCCCCAAGCAGTGGACCAAGAACCTGCTGCTGTTCATCGGCGTGATCTTCTCGCAGCACCTGTCGGACACCGCGCTGCTGCAGCGCGCGTTCGCGGGCTTCATCGCGTTCTCGCTGCTGTCGGGCTCGGTGTACGTGCTCAACGACCTCATGGACGTCGAGGCCGACCGGCAGCACCCCAAGAAGTGCAAGCGCCCCATCGCGGCCGGCCGCCTGCCGGTCGCCGTGGCGTGGGGCGCGCTGCCCGTGATCCTGGCGGTGGTGGGCGTGATCTCGTGGTACCTGGGGCCGGCGTTCATGACGGTCGCCGCCATCTACCTGGCGAGCAACCTGGCCTACAGCTTCTGGCTCAAGCACAAGGTGATCATCGACGTGTTCCTGATCGCCAACGGCTTCATGCTGCGCGCGATCGCCGGCGTCGAGCTGCTGCGCGCGGTGGCGCCCGACACGCTGCTGTCGCAGTGGCTGCTGGTGTGCACGTTCTTCGGCGCGCTCTTCCTGGGCGTCAGCAAGCGCCGCCGCGAGCTGGTCAACGCCGGCACCCACGCGTCGGAGCAGCGCGCGGTGCTTCGCAAGTACACGCCCGAACTGCTCGACGTGATGCTCACCGTGTCCGCGGCGACCACGCTCATGTCGTACGCGCTGTACACCATGTGGCCGAGCACGGTGGAGAAGTTCGGCACCGAGGCCCTGCTGTACACCGTGCCGTTCGTGGCGTTCGGCGTGTTCCGCTACCTGCACCTGGTGCGCGTGTCGGAGACGAGCGAGGACCCGTCGGCCGTGCTGCTCACCGACCGCCCGATCCAGGCCACGGTCGTGCTGTTCCTGTGCACGGTGGTCTGGGTGCTTTACTTCGCCCGATGACGGCCCCGGCAGGCGCCTCGCTGCCGCGCCGCGTGACGGTGACCGCCTGCGCCAAGCTCAACCTGGGGCTGGCCGTCGGCCCGCTGCGCGCGGATGGCTTTCACGAGCTGGTGACGCTGTTCCAGTCCGTCACGCTGGCCGACACGCTGGTGGCCGAGCGCACGAAGCGCGGCTTTTCGCTGCGCGTGCGCCACGAGGAAGCGGCGTTGCGCGGCCGGCAGGGCGCCGCGGCTCGGGGCGTGGTCCCGGCCGGGGCGGACAACCTGGTGCTGCGCGCCGCCCGCCGTGTGCACGAGGCGCTCGGTCTGGGGGGCGGAGCGCGCTTCACGCTCACCAAGCGCATCCCGGCTCAGGCCGGCATGGGCGGGGGCAGCGCCGACGCGGCCGCGGCCATCGTGGCCGTGCTGGCACTGCGCGGCGTCCGCCTGCCGCTGGCCGACCGCCTGGCGCTCGGGGCCGAACTGGGCTCCGACGTGCCGTTCGCCCTGCTCGGCGGAACGGCCATCGGCCGGGGGCGGGGAGAGGCGCTCACCCCGGCCCGGCTGGCGGGCCGGTTCCGGGCGGTGGTCGCGGTGCCGGAATGGCGGATCTCGACCGCCGAGGCGTTCGCCCGGATCGACGAAGTGAATTATGGCTTGACACTCTGGAACCGGCAGCGGAGATTTGCCACAAGCCTTGAGCGCAAGGAAGTTACGGCGTTACATGCCTTGCGTCTCGGGAACACCTTTCAAGAGGTGTTGGGACAACAGAAGGACAAGTTCGATTCGCTGTGCGCGCGTCTGCGCGCCGCGGGCCTCGTGAAGCCGCACCTGACCGGGAGCGGCTCCGGGGTGTTCGGGCTGGTGCCGGACGGTGTCTCGCTGCGGGAGATCACAGGCCGCTTTACCGGCACCGAGACTCTCTATGGAGTGCGCGGGTCGGCGAAAGGCTTGCGTCTACGCAAGCAGTGAGTTGGGGCGTCCGCACGGATGCGACACACCCCAGGTCACCAGAAGTCTCCCGGCGCCCCGGAAGGGCGCCTAATCGAGCCAGGTACCCCTCAAGGATGGCTCCGAGGTAGATCTTCATGATCGAGATCACCGAGGTCAGGGTTTCGCTGCGGAACGATGAAAAACTGAAGGCCTTCGTCAGTATCACGCTGAACGATTCGTTCGTCGTTCGGGGCCTGAAGATCATCAAGGGCAACTCCGGGCTGTTCGTCGCCATGCCGAGCCGCAAGCGGCCGGACGGCCAGCACCAGGATCTGGCCCACCCGATCAACGACCCCACACGGAAGTACCTGACCGACAAGGTCATGGCGGAGTACGAGCGTGAGCTGGCAAACCCGTCGGTTCCGCACCTCGAGGAGTCCCACTCCACCGCGGACTGACCTCCCCCAGGCCTGATCCCGGAACCGGGGCCCCCGACCCCGGATTGGCGGCGGCATTGACCCGGACCCGCTCCCGCGGGTATCCTGCCCACCGCAAATCTCCACTCTGCAGTTGCTTCTCTCTGGGCCAATAGCCAGCACCCCGCGAAGCTTCGCGCCGAGCGGACCGTGACGGAAATCCCGTTCTGTTGGTGGGGCGTGGCCAAGCGGTAAGGCACGAGACTTTGGCTCTCGCATACGGAGGTTCGAATCCTCCCGCCCCAGCCATCTTCCGGGCGGCGGATGCGTTCCCCGCATGCACCATGACCACGCCCTGATTCCGCGTGTCCTGCGGCATCCGTGTGTGCGTCGTGCGCTTCATTCCTGCGCGGGAGCGGGACTCCCGTGCGTTGCTTCTTGATGTGAGCAATCAACCGGGAGGATCCGCTTGGACCCGTGTCGCATTTTCGCAGGAAATGCCAGCCGCGTGCTGGCGAGCGCCATCTGCGAGAAGCTCAAGGTGCCCCTCGGCGACGTCGAAGTCTCGACGTTCGAGGACGGCGAAGTGTCGGTGCGATTCAACGAGAACATCCGCGGCAGCGACGTGTTCATCGTGCAGTCCACCAACGCTCCCGCGGACTACCTGATGGAGCTGCTGGTCATGCTCGACGCCGCCAAGCGCGCGTCGGCCCGGCGCGTCACCGCGGTGCTGCCGTACTTCGGCTACGCCCGCCAGGACCGCAAGGACCAGCCCCGCGCGCCCATCACCGCCAAGCTCGTCGCCAACGTCATCACGGTGGCCGGCGCGGATCGCGCGCTGACCATGGATCTGCACAGCGCGCAGATCCAGGGCTTCTTCGACATTCCGCTCGACCACCTGTACGCGGCGCCCGTGCTGATCGAGCACTTCCTCACGCTCAACGTGCCCAACCTGGTCGTGGTCGCGCCGGACATCGGCAGCGTCAAGATGGCGCGCGCCTACGCCAAGCGCCTCGGCGCCGACCTGGCGCTGGTGGACAAGCGCCGGCCCAAGGCGGACTCGGTCGAGGTGATGAACATCATCGGCGACGTCGAGGGCAAGAACGCCGTCATGTTCGACGACGTGGTCACCACGGCGCGCACGCTGTGCCAGGCCGCCGCGGCCATCCGCGCGCGCGGCGCTCTCGACATCTACGCCGGCGTCACCCACGGCGTGTTCTGTCCCGGTGCGATCGAGCGCATCGAAGCTTCACCCATCAAGCAGGTGGCCGTCACCAACACGCTTCACCACGATCTGGCTTCGCTCGGACCCAAGGTCTGCGAACTCTCCGTGGCGGGGCTGCTGGGTGAGGCCGTGCAGCGCATTCACGAGGAACGGTCGCTCAGCTCGCTGTTCGTCTGAGGCGGCTGCATCGCAGGTTTCGAAGGATCCCGGCCCGGCCGGTGGCAGTGCAACAGGAGGAGAGCTCATGTCGTCCCTGATTCAGTTGAGCGGCACCCGTCGCGAGACGATCGGCAAGGGCGGCGCCCGCAAGGCGCGCGCGGCCGGTCAGCTCCCGGGCGTCGTGTACGGCCACGGCGAAACGCCGATGGCGGTCGTGGTGGACTACCGCGACTTCATGACCAAGATCCGCAAGCACAAGGGTGGCAACCCCATCGTCAACCTGAACGTGGCTGGCCACGAGGTGACGGCCCTGGTGCGTGACGCGCAGATCGATCCCCTTTCGCAGATGGTCCTGCACGTGGACTTCCAGCACATCTCGCTGACCGAAATGGTCACCGTCGAAGTGCCGGTCCACGCGGTGGGCGTTTCCATCGGCGTGAAGGACAGCGGCGGCATCCTCGAGATGATCAACCGCACGGTCGAGATCCGCTGCCTGCCCACGTCCATCCCGGCGGCCATCGATCTCGATGTGACGGCGCTGATGGTCGGGCAGTCGCTGCACGTCAGCGATATCAAGGCCGACGGCTTCGAGATCGTTTCGGAGCTGGCGACCACGCTGATCACGATCGCGGCTCCCACGGTCGAAGAGGCGGTTGCGGCGGACGGTACGGCCAAGGCCGAGCCCGAAGTCGTCGCGGCGAAGGGCAAGAAGGAAGAAGCCGGCGCCGAGGAGAAGAAGAAGTAAGCGTCCATGCGGCTCATCGTGGGCCTCGGGAACCCGGGAGAGCGTTATGCCCGCACGCGCCACAACGTGGCGTGGTGGGTGCTCGACCAGCTCGTGTCCCGCCATCCGGCGGGTTCGAGTGAGCGGGGAACGGCCTACGAGACACGAACGGTTCGCCTCGGCGAACACGACGTGGCGCTGATGAAACCGCTCACGTTCATGAACCTGAGCGGCGACGCGGTGAAGGAATGGCGGGAGCGGCACGAGACATCGGCCGCCGACCTGCTGGTGGTGTCGGACGACGTGTACCTGCCTCTGGGAACGCTCCGCCTGCGGGCGAGCGGGTCGAGTGGTGGCCATCGCGGCCTCGACAGCATCGAGGAAGCGCTGGGACACCGGGACTGGTCGCGACTGCGCCTCGGCGTGGGAGCGGCACAGAGCAGTGCCGATCTCCGCGAGCACGTGCTGGACGAGTTCGCGCCGGAAGAAAAGCCGGCGCTCGAAGAAGCGGTCCGCCACGCGGCGGACGCAGTGGAATGCTGGGTGTCCCTCGGGACCCTGGCGGCCATGAATCAGTTCAATCGCAGGGTCCGCAAGGAGGATTCCGAGTCGTGACCAAGTACGAAACGGTCTACGTCCTCGACCCGTCGTTCGACGAGAACGCGGCCAACGAGGAATCCGATCGCGTCTCCGGCTGGATCACTGATCTGGGCGGCGAAGTGGTCGAGGTGCAGAAGTGGGGCAAGCGTCGCCTGGCTTACGAGATCAACAAGAAGCGCGACGGCGTGTACACGCTGTTCGTGTGGAACGGCGCCGGCTCGATGGTGAAGGAAGTCGAGCGTCGCCTTCGCCTGAACGAGTCCGTCATGCGCGTCCTGACGACGATGTACGTGTCGCCGGAGCTCACGCAGGGCGTGCCCGAGGGTGAGGCGGTCGCTGCGGGCGCCGACGCCGGAGACGACGAGTAACAACACGCCCCCGTGGAGGGCATGGCCATGTCCGAACTGAAGCTCCCGGAAATCAATCGGGTGATGCTGAGCGGACGGCTCACGAGGGACCCCGAAAAGCGGTACGCGCAGGACGGCACTCCGGTCACCAGCTTCTCGCTGGCGTTCAACCGGCGGTACCGCACTCGCGAGGGGACCTGGGCCGAACACACGGGTTTCGTGACGGTGATGTGCTACCAGCGCCTCGCCGAGGTCTGCGCGCAGTACCTGCGCACCGGCAGTGCGGTGGTGGTCGAAGCACGGTTGCAGATGCGGGAGTGGACGAGCACCCGCGGCGAAAAGCGCACGGCGCTCGAACTGCGAGGCGAATCGGTCCACTTCCTCGAGAAGGCGAACCCTGGCGGCGAAGAGCCGGAGGGCGGTCCTTCCGAGGATCCAACCACATAGAAAGAGAGAACCATGGCTCGGGAACGTGACAGCAAGGGCAAAGGCAAGGGGAAGGGCAAGGGCAAGAGCAAGGGCGTCAAGAAGAAGTACTGCAAGCTCTGCCTCGAGAAGGTGATGTTCGTGGACTACAAGGACGAGAAGCGACTCGGCCGGTTCGTGACCGATCGCGGCAAGATCGTGCCGCGCCGCGTGTCGGGAACCTGCGCGATGCACCAGAAGCAGCTGACGACCGCCATCAAGCGGGCGCGCGTGCTGGCGCTGCTTCCGTTCACCAGTGACTTCTATCGTTGAGCCGGCGCGCGTGCCGCGCCCATTCGCTTGGGTGCGCCTCGCGCTGCTGGTGCTGTTCCTGCTGTTCGGGGCGCTCGGATCTCCGTTGCCCTGGGCGGCGTTGTGGCTGGTGCTGCCCGCGGTCGTCGCCGCGGGACTGCTGACCAGCTGGCGGTACGGAAACACGGCGTTCGTGCTTCCGGCCCTCCTGCTGGCGGTGGCCGTCGGTACGCAGGTGGCATTCGGCTGGCCCGTCTGGTTCACGCTGTGGACGCCACTGGCGGCCGCGGTCGGGTGCTGGATGGGAGTGCGTGAAGAAGGGGGCGGTCCCGGCATCGGGGAGCGGGCGTGGATGCTCGTTCCGCTGCTGGCCATGGCCGCGGTGCTGCCGCTGGCGCCGGGTTTCCCGGCCGCCATGGGACGACTCGATTCACGCATCGTCGCCGAGCAGGAGTTGATCATGAAGTCGGCGCCCCCCGGGGGCGTCCCGGCGGCATGGCTGGATGCGCAGAAGCAGTTCCAGGCCACGCCGGCGGAAGAACGCACGAAGTTCTGGATCGCGATGGTCCCGAACCTGTTGTTCCTGTGGGCGGTCCTGCTGGTTTCGGCGGGCCGCGCCATGGCGGCGCGAATCGCGTCGGCGCTGCAGTGGCCGCCGCTGTCGCGTTCACCGGTTCATCTGTGGAAGTTGCCGGATGCGGCACTCGTGCCGCTCATCGCGAGCATCGCGCTGCTGGTGTTCGCGGGACCGGCGTTGCAGCCGAGCGCCGTGACGCTGCTGGTGTTTTCGGTGCTGGGTTATAGTGTGCAGGGCGTTGCGGTCGTGGAGTCGGTGCTGCTGTCGCGCGGCATGCCTCCCGTCTTCGTCGCACTGACGGTGCTGTTCGTCATTGCCGTGAGCTTGCTCTGGATCCTGCCGGCGGTCGCCGTCGTGGGCCTGAGCGACGTCTGGCTCGACTATCGCAAGCTGGAGCCGGCCCCCGCGGGGGAGGCGTAGGAGAGAACGATGGAAGTCATCCTGATCGAAGATCTGCAGGGCGTGGGCTCCAAGGGCACCACGGTCAACGTGAAGCCGGGCTTCGCCCGCAACTACCTGCTGCCCCGCCGCATCGCCATCGCGACCGGCACCAAGGCGGCCAACCTGTACCAGGAGCTCGAGCGCCAGAAGAGCCTGCAGTCCGACAAGCTCACCGCTGCGGCCAAGCTCGAAGCCGCCAAGCTCGACGGGTTCCAGGTGAACATCCCGGCGCAGGCGAACGAGGAAGACCACCTCTTCGGCTCGATCACCAACTCCGACATCGCCGAGGCGCTCAAGGCCGCCGGCCACGTCGTGGACAAGCGCAAGATCGAACTCGAAGAGCACATCAAGTCGCTCGGCAACTACGACGTCGCGGTCAAGTTCTTCGGTGGCGTCACGGCCAACATCAAGGTCTGGGTGGTGCGGGCATGAGGCGAGCGCGCGTTCCTTCTCTGACGCTTCTCCTGCTGCTCGTGGGTGCGGTGTCACTGTCGGCCGCGCCCGCCAAGAAGGTCACGGCGGCGAAGAAGCCTGCTTCCGTGGCGGCCGCGAACGACTCCGACGCCGTCCTCGCCCGCGTGGGCAAGGAAGTCATCACGCGCCGGACCATCGCCGCGCGGCTGCTCGAGATTCCGGACCAGTACCGGTCCAACTACCAGACCCCCGAGGGGCGGCAGCAGATCCTCGACCGCATCATCGAGGAAAAGGTGTGGCTCGGCGACGCGGCGCAGAACGGCGTGCCCGACCGGCCCGACGTGCGCCGCCAGCTCGAGAGCCAGCGCCGTGACCTGCTGATCCGCACCTGGATCAACGAGCTCATGGCCAACAACCCGCCGCCCAGCGATTCCGAGGCGACGGTCTACTACAACGAGCACGCCGACGAGTTCCGCACCCCGGCCAACGTGCACATGCGGCACATTCAGCTGAAGAGCGAGGCCGACGGCAAGAAGGTCCTCGCACTCGCGCGGGCGAAGGGCGCCGACTGGGGCAAGCTCGTCAACACGTGGTCGCAGGACACCACCACCAAGGCCAACGGCGGCGACCTGGGCACGGTCACCAAGGACGGCGGTTTCGTGGCGCTCGGCGCGCAGCCCGCGCTGGCGGAGTCGGCCATGGCGCTGGGCACGGGAGCCATCGGCGGCCCGTACCGCACCAACAAGGGCTGGCACGTGGTCAAGGTGGACGGCTACCAGGCCGAGGCCGTGCGCCCGTTCGACCAGGTCAAGAGCTTCATCGTGCGCCAGATGTCGCAGCAGCGCTCGACCAGCTTCTACCAGGAGCTGCTCGGCAAGGCGAAGGCCAACGTCAAGGTGGTGACCGACTCCGCCGCGGTTCGCGGGTACGTGTCCACCAAGAAGTCGGCGCGCGACATGTTCCAGGACGCGCAGCAGGCGGGTTCGCCGCAGGCGCGCATCGAAGCCTACCGCCGAGTGGTGGCCGAGTGGCCCGATGCCGACATCACGCCGCAGGCCGCGTTCATGGTGGGTTTCATCCATTCCGAGGAGCTCAAGGACTACGACAACGCCGAAAAGGCGTTCCGTGAGCTGCTCGCGAAGTATCCCAAGTCGGAGCTCGCGGCTTCGGCGCAGTGGATGGTCGATCACATGCGCACCGAAGAGGCCCCGAGCTTCTCGCCGGTGGAGGCGGACTCGAGCGTGCCGGCAGCTGCTCCGGGCAAGGGTCCGAAGAAGTAGCGTGAAGATCGTCGAGACGCGGGTCCATGGACTCGTGATCGAGCCCAAGACGCAGCAGCACATCGTCGTGCTGCGTGAGCTCGACGGTCTCCGTGTGCTTCCCATCTGGATCGGACCGGGCGAGGCGCTGGCCATCCAGCGCCTCGTGCAGGAGCAGGAGTTCCCGCGCCCGCTCACGCACGACCTGATCGCGCTCGTGATCGAGGGGCTCAAGGCCCGGGTCGCGCAGATCGTGATCACCGAACTGCGCGAGGCCACGTTCTACGCCAAGATCTTCATCGAGCGGGACAAGGACGTGCTCTCGATCGACGCGCGCCCGAGCGACTCCATCGCCGTGGCGCTGCGCACCAAGGCCACGATCTTCGTGAACGAGGAGCTGCTGCAGCCGCCACAGGGACCGGGCGTGCCGTTCACGCCGCCGGATCCCGGCAAGCCGACGGCGCCAGGCGATCCCGATTCGCCGCCGACCGAAGAGGACGACGCCGAGCGGTTGCGCCGGTTCCTCGAGAAGCTCAATCCGGAAGACTTCGGCAAGTTCTCGATGTGACCCGCATGCGACCCTCCATCGTTCGCATTCTCGCCACCCTGTTGCTGACTCTGGCCGTCGCGGGCGCCGCGACCGCAGCCGGCCTGCCCGTGCCCACCACGCGCGATGCCGCCGATGCGCTGGCCGCCACGCCCGAGAGCGGCGAGCGCAACGCCCGGCTGGGCGACTGGGCGAAGCGCGCGCCGCTGGACGACGTGCTGTGGGTGCTGCGCCGGCCCGGTTCCGAGCTGGGCAAGGCCGAGCGCGTGCTGGTGAGCGCCGCTCTCGACCGCGCGCCGGCCGCGCGCGCCGAACTGCGCCGCCGCCTGGAGCTGCGCCGCCAGCTGGCCGACCCCGGAGCGTCGCGCAAGGCGACGCGCGAGTTCGCCGAGATCGAGGCGCTGCGCCCGCGGGCTTCTGTCTACCGCGTCGGCGCCGTGCTGCCCGACAAGGGCGACTACGCCGGCTATGGCGAGTCCATCCGCCACGCGCTCGAGGCGGGATTGGCGTGGGGGCGCGAGGGCGCGCCACGCATCGAGGTGGAGGCCCGTGGCTCGGGCGACAACGAGCCCGCGCGGGCCGTGGCGTCCATGGACACGGCGTCGCACTCGTGCGGCGTGATCGTGGGCGAGCTGCTGAGCAGCCCCACCTTCGCCATGGCGGGCGGGGCGCGTTTCCTGGGCGTGCCGCTGGTTTCGCCCACGGCGACCGACGAGTCCATCGGGCGCACGGCGCACAACGTGTTCGCGATCGGGCCCTCGTCCGAGGAGCGCGGCGCCACGCTGGCGCGCGCGGTGCTGGACGGCAAGCCGCGCAAGATCGCCATTCTCACGTCGAGCGCCACGGCCGGCGACGCGTTCGTGAAGTCGTTCGCTGCCGCGGCCGAGTCGCTGGGCGCGCGCATCGTGCGGCGCGAGACCTATTCCGCCGGCTCGACCGACTTCAAGGTGTGGTCGCGCGCCATGCGCACGTTTGGCGCCGAGGTGCT
>JADLGX010000348.1 GCA_020849095.1 Candidatus Eiseniibacteriota bacterium | reverse complement strand
GCCGTCGCGTTCCGGCTCGCGCAGCGCGCGCGGGTGACGGTGCGCGTGCTCGACGTGCGCGGCGCCGTGGTGGCCACGCTGTGCGACCGCGCGCTCGAAGCCGGAGCGCACCAGCTGGCGTGGGACCGGCGCGACCGCCGCGGCGCGGCCGTGCGCGCCGGGGTCTACTTCGTGGTCGCGGAGTCCGCGGGGCGCCGCACGCAGCGCCGCATCGCGGTGCTGGACTGACGCGCGCGGCGCATCAGTCGCCGCTGGCGGTGAACGCGGCCCAGTAGAACGGGTGGGTGGTGCGGCCCTGTTCGCGGCGGGCGCGCAGCACGGCGCGGCTGGCGGTGGCCAGCGCTTCGGCCGTTCCGGCGCCCTGCGCGCGGGCCTTGTGCAGGTTCACCATCCACTCGCGCGTCGCGCGGTCCTCCACCGCCCATTCGCTGGCGATCACGGCGCGCGCGCCGGCCAGCGCGAAGGCGCGGCGCATGCCCAGCGCGCCTTCGCCGCCCCAGGTTTCGCCGAGCCCGGAGTGGCAGGCCGAGAGCACGACCCAGTCGGTGTCGCGCAGGTCGAGCGTCACCACTTCTTCGGCGGTCAGTCGGCCGTCGTCGCCCTGCCAGCCGGCGGCCACGCTGTCGCGTGCACCCGCCAGCGCCAGCCAGGTGCGGCGCCCGGCCCATGGCGAGGATTCGACCGGCGGGATCAGCGGGTCGACGGCCGGCGCGGCGGGGGTGCCCTGCGCGCGCCACACACGGGGCGAGGGAGCCGTGGGAGCGGCCAGGTCGGAGAGTCCGCCCACTCCGCGCATGCCCGCCGCCGCGCGGGCGCAGCGATCTCCCAGCACGACGCCGTGCGTCGCCAGGTGCAGCACCGTGCTTCCGGGTGCTTCGGACTTGAACGCGGACTCCGTTGCCGCGCTGCCCGAGTGCTGGATGACGCGGCCACCCGAAACATTCCATGCGGCGGCGACGTCACGCACCTCGTCGAGCGTGGCAGGAAGCGGCGCGAACTCCGGCGCAGCACCGGCGCAGGGATCGAGCGGGGAACGACGCGATTCCGCGGCCCGCGGGCGGGCCCGGTCCGACTGCAGCAGCGAGAACTCGGGCGAGCCCAGGGCCAGCAGGCGCTGCGGGCCCGGTGTGACGCCATCCGCCAGCAGGTCGCGCTCGGCAAGAAGCATGTGCAGGCGCGGACCCTCTTCGATCAGGTAGCGGCCGTCCCCGGCGGGAAGCGCCTGCCAGGGCAGGCTGTGCACCGGACCATCCGGCACGACGTAGACGTCGGTGGCATCCCCCAGGAGCGGGATGATGCGCTCCCACACGCGGGCACGAACGTCGGCGCCCAGCCGGCGCGCCTCGCGTTCGGCCGCTCGAGCGGTTGCGGGCAAGGAGCCGGGCGAACGCGCCAGGGCGCGCCGCCACTCGGTGAGCGCCCTCTCCAGCGCGAGCGAACCGCCCAGCTGGACGAAATGCGTCGCCGGCTGTCCGCCACGCGCGACCAGCGCCACTATCCGCGTGGAGTCCCGGTGAGGGGAGTACTCGACGAACGAAACCAGCGCCTCGCCCGGCGACAGCCGCGCGCGGACTTCGGCCAGCGAGGGCTCGGCGCGCGGAATCGTGCGGCGGTGATCGGCCAGCTCGCGCGAATAGGCGCGCTCGGCGTCGCGGGCCGCTTCGCGCAGGCGAGGCAGCGCGGCGCTGTCGGGAGCCGAGCCCACGACGGCGCGCGACAGCGCTTCCTGCGCCCGCGACCAGCGCTCGTGCGCGCGCACCAGCGCCGAGTCCCCGAGCAGCTCGGCGGGAATGCGCCGCCGGGCCAGTTCGCTGCGCACCAGCCCGCGGCCGCGAACGCACACGTCCCACGCCTCCTCGAGCCGCTCCGGGCCCAGCTCCATCCCCCATTCGACCAGGAGCTGCATCCGGGTGGAGACCCGCGAGGCGCCGATCAGCGCGATCGCGTCTCCCTGTGAGCGCGCGAGCTGGGCGGCGGTCTCACGATCCATGCGCTCGGCCCGCATGGCCTGATTCCATGCCTCCCGTTGCCGCCCCAGCGCGCGGTGCGCCAGGGCGTCGGCCTCGACGAGGCCACTCGCCACGGACGACGTGTCGAGTCCCTGGTCGCGGGTGAAGCGTGCGAGTTCGATCCGCGCCGGTTCGATCCGCGCCGTGTCACCCAGATCGATGCAGGCGAGCAACTGGTTGGCCCGCAGCTGGCCCTGCACGAGCCGCACCGGGCCGCCGGCCTTCTGATGCGGCAGGATGCCGCGAACGCATGCGGCGAGGGCAGAGTCCGGCCTTCCCATGTGGTAGTAGAAGAGCGCGCGGGAGTTCTCGATGCGGGAGAGGTCCGGATCGGGGCTGCCGCTGCGTCCCGCGTAGATGCCCGCCGCGCGCTGGAGCGGGCGCAGAGCCTCACCGTCGAGCCTCGCCGTCATCGCGTTGCCGATCGACACGAGCACGCCCGCGGTACGCCAGTGATTCGGGCCGTTCACGGCTTCGTAGACCGGCAGAGCCTCCGCCAGCAGCGCCAGCGCGCCTTCGTAGTCGCCGATGGAAGTGAGCAGGGCGGCCTGATTGCGGCGGATGCGCGCCACCTCGAAATCCCGGTCGGACAGGTGCATTCGCGCGATGCGCAGCGCCTCGAACGAGTAGTCCGCGGCCGCGGTGAGCCGGCCGGAGTTGCGCTCGATCGTGCAGAGATAGTCCAGCGGCACGGTCAGCGCGATGTCGGAGGGTCCCCCGATTCGCGTGACCATCGCGACCGCGTTCCGCAGCGAATCCCGGGCACGGTCCACCTGTCCCAGCTGGCTCCAGCACCGCCCGATCTCGGCCAGCAGTTGTCCGGCGGCGCGGTCCGGCCCGCGCACGTGCAGGCGCGCGGCATAGGCCGAGTCGAATGCGGCGAGCGAGCCGGAGCGGTCGCCCCGGTCGCGCAGCGCGATCGCCAGCGCGCGCCATGCGACCGAGTAGATGGTGTCGCGGTCGTGAAACCACGGTCGGCGCAGTTCGATGAGGTTGCGAGCCGAGGACTCCGCGCTGTCGCGAAGCGCGCTCTCGAACAGCCAGCTGATGGCGAGCAGTTCGGACAGCGCGCGGTCGTCGCTCGAGGGTGGCAGGAGCGCGCGGCGAATGGCCAGCGCTCGGGCGCACGCCCAGCGCGCGAGCGTGTCGGTGCTGCTGGACCGGCGTGAGCGCGCGAAGCTGAACCGGTGCAGCGCCTCGGCCAGCAGGAGCGAGTCGGCCACCGGCGGGCCCTCGAGCCGGGCGGCGATCGCCAGCGCCAGGCTTTCGGAGGGCGCCCAGCGTCCGGCGTCCTGCAGCGCGCGCAACTCGTTCCAG
>JADLGX010000347.1 GCA_020849095.1 Candidatus Eiseniibacteriota bacterium | reverse complement strand
TGCGGCTGCTGGTCGAGCTGGCGCACGAATGCGGGCTGCGCGACCGCATCGAGGCCATGTTTCGCGGCGACCGGATCAACGTGACCGAGAACCGCGCCGTGCTGCACACCGCGCTGCGCGCCCCGCGCGGCGCCGAAGTGCTGGTGGACGGGCGCAACGTGGTGGCCGACGTGCACGAGGTGCTCGACCGCATGGCAGGCTTCTGCGAGCGCGTGCGAAGCGGCGCGTGGACCGGGCACACGGGCAAGCGGATCCGCAATATCGTCAACATCGGGATCGGCGGCTCCGACCTGGGGCCGGTGATGGCGTACCAGGCGCTGCGCCACTACAGCGACCGCGCGCTCACGCTGCGGTTCGTGTCCAACGTGGACGGCAGCGACTTCGCCGAGGCCACTCTGGGGCTCGACGCGGCCGAGACGCTGTTCATCGTCGCGTCCAAAACGTTCACCACGCTCGAGACCATGACCAACGCGCAGACGGCGCGCGCCTGGGCCCTGGCGCAGCTGGGCGACGAGAAGGCGGTGGCCAAGCACTTCGTGGCGCTGTCCACCAACGCCGCCGAGGTGAGCAAGTTCGGGATCGACACCGCCAACATGTTCGGTTTCTGGGACTGGGTGGGCGGCCGCTACTCGATGGACTCCGCGATCGGGCTGTCCACCATGCTCGCGATCGGGCCCGCGCGCTTTCGCGAGCTTCTCGACGGCTTCCACGCCATGGACGAGCACTTCCGCACGGCGCCGTTCGAGAAGAACATGCCCGTGCTGATGGGGCTGCTGACGGTGTGGTACACGAACTTCTTCGCGTGCGAGACCGTGGGCGTGCTGCCCTACGACCAGTACCTGTCGCGATTCCCGGCCTACCTGCAGCAGCTGGCCATGGAGTCGAACGGCAAGTCCGTCACGCTGGAGGGCGGCGCGGTGGACTGGGAGACGAGCCCGGTGTTCTGGGGCGAGCCCGGCACCAACGGGCAGCACTCGTTCTACCAGCTGCTGCATCAGGGCACGGCGCTGATCCCGTGCGACTTCATCGGGTTCCACCAGACGCTGAATCCGCTGGGCGCGCATCACGACATCCTGATGGCCAACCTGTTCGCCCAGACCGAGGCGCTCGCGTTCGGCAAGAGTGCGGACGCGGTCAAGTCCGAGGGAACCGCGGAATGGCTGGTGCCCCACCGCGTATTCGAAGGCAACCGCCCTTCGAGCACCCTGCTCGCGGACCGGCTCACCCCCGCCACGCTGGGCGCGCTGGTGGCGCTGTACGAACACAGCGTGTTCACGCAGGGCGTGATCTGGGGCGTGGGCACGTTCGACCAGTGGGGGGTCGAGCTGGGCAAGGTGCTCGCGCAGAAGATCGTCTCGGAGCTGCAGGCGCCGGGGCAGCCGAAGCTGGCGCACGACAGTTCGACCAATGCACTCATTCTTCGTCACCGCGCCCGGCGCGGCTGAGTCACTCACGGGAGGTTCCATGATGAAGTCGATCGTCCGCCGCCTGCTCGCCACTTCGATGCTTCTGCTCGCGCTCGCCGCCGTCGCGCAGGCCGCCGTGCTCTCGGGTGTCACCATGCCCGACCAGGTGAACGCCGGCGGCGCCACGCTCGTGCTGAACGGGCTCGGCATGCGCAAGGTGGCCATCATCAAGGTGTACGTGGGTGGGCTCTACCTGCCGGCCAGGACGCACGACGCGAACGCGATCATGGCCGCCGACGCGCCACGCGCGATTCGCATGGAGTTCGTGCGCGACGTGGACAAGGGCCGGCTGACGGGCGGCTTTCGCGAAGGCTTCGAGAAGAACGCCGGCGCCAGGGTCGCGTCGCAGAAGGCGAACTTCGAGCGCTTCCTGGGGCTCGTCGGCGACCAGAAGAAGGGCGCCGTGATGACGTTCACGTACGTGCCCGGCACGGGAACGGTCATCAACATCGGCGGCAAGGACGCCGGGACGTTCGAGGGCAAGGAGTTCGCCGACGCGCTGTTCTCGTTGTGGCTCGGCCCCGTGCCGCCGTCCAACGATCTCCGCAAGGGCATGCTCGGGCTGTAGACCGGGCGGGCGCCGGCTGGCGCCACGAACCGAACGGCCCCGGGGCGTCACGCTCCGGGGCCGTTCGCGTGCGCGCCGGCTCAGCGATGCATGGTCTTGATGCGCCCCCACGTGGTGGTGCGCACGGGCACGATGTGCCCGGCCCGGAATCCCTGGCACGAGAGGACGCTCCAGCCCGGCGGCAGGTCGGGAAACCCCAGCCGGCCGGTCACGGAGGCGGCGCGGCTCGAGCCGCGGCCGTGCTGCACATCCACGACGCCCGCGGCCTCGGCCTGCGCCGACAGCGCCAGCTCGAACGTCCCTCCCGGCGCGCGCGTGATGCTCACGTCGAGCGTGTGATCGTAGGCGCCGTTGCTTTCGTGGAATGAGCTCGCCATGTTGGCCGCTCCCTCGCGGATGCTCGCGAGCGCGCCGCCCGCCGGCAGGCTGCAGGTGAACTCGGGACCGATCGTGCAGGCGTACTCGTACTCGCCGCCGCAGACCGAGCTGACGCTGAGCCGCGCCGTGAACGTGATCTCGCCCGCGCCGTCCGGTCCGACCAGCGTGTAGGTGTCGTGCGCCGCGACGCGCGCATGCGTCCCGGGGCCCGGCAGGAGATCGGTCACGACGTGCCACGCCCGGGCGCGAATGGTGCCCGCGGCGAGCTGGTACGAGGCCTCCTGCGTCCGGTACGCGTCGTTGACCGCCGGGGCGATCGCGCGCGAGGAGTCCTGCGCCGTGACCACACCGCCGTTGCCGAACTCGTTCTGGTCGTCGAAGACCGAGAGCGTGTCGGTGGGGCAGCTGCCCGCCCGCGCGGCGGGCACGGCGAGAGAGAGAAGCAGGAGCACGAGGGGCGCGGCGGCGAACCGGGACATGGCGGGTCTCGCTGGGGGCGGGTGGACGCGGGCAGCGGTGGGACGATACGCCCGGGCGAACGGCTCCGGCACCCCAAAATGTCGAGGGCCCCCGCCGGTGGGCGGAGACCCTCGCTTGTTCGAAGCCCGTTCCGTGAGGCCTCAGACCGTCTGGTAGTCCTCGACCGGAGGACAGGCGCAGATCAGGTTGCGGTCGCCGAACGCGTTGTCCACGCGCCCGACCGACGGCCAGAACTTGCGCTCGCGCACCCACGGCAGCGGGAACGCCGCGCGCTCGCGCGTGTAGCCGCGCGACCACG
>JADLGX010000346.1 GCA_020849095.1 Candidatus Eiseniibacteriota bacterium | reverse complement strand
GACGTCGACGCGGCCGTCACCCGAGTGCACGCTGAGCCGGTCGAACCGCCCGTTCACCGCCACGCGCGCATGGATGGTGGCGTTTCACGAGGCGCGCGACCGTTTCTCGGGCGACGCCGCGCGCGCGGCGCGAGAGGCCATGCGCTCGGTGCGCCGGGCCCGGCTCGCGCGGGGCGAGCCGGACTCCCCGTTCTACTGGGCGGCGTTCACCGCGCAGGGGCGCTGAGGCGGCGCAGGAGCCGGGCCGTCAGTCCGCGAGCGCGATCGTCAGGTTGCCGTCCGTCGTGCGCAGCTTGAGCGCCTGGTTGCCCCCGTTGAGCTGGCCGCGCAGCGTGTGCCGCGTGAGTCCGCCCGACACGTTCACCGGCAGGTCCACGCTCAGCCGCCCGTCCCCGCACGCGGCGTCGAGCATCACCGGCAGGTCCTGGGGAATGCGCATGGTGAGCGAGCCGTCGGTGGTGGTCACGCTCCACGGCGAGGCGGGCCGGGAGCCCTGCCGGGCCGTGACGTCGACGCGGCCGTCACCCGAGTGCACGCTGAGCCGGTCGAACCGCCCGTTCACCGCCACGCGCCCGTCTCCGCTCCGCGCCTCGAGCGCGCCGTCGAGGCCCTCGCCCGAGATGTTTCCGTCCTGGGTCACCAGGCGGATCTCGCCGCGCAGCCGGTCCACGGTGATGTGCCCGTCCGAAGTCGTCAGGTTGTAGCGCCCCTTGCCGGGGTCCACCTCGATCGAGCCGTCGCCGCTGCTCACGTCGAGGTCGCAGTCCTCGGGAACGGTGACCTCGATCGTGAAGTCCTCCGAGATGCCCCCGAACACCACGACGCTGCCGCGCTCCTTGGCGACGATGGTCACGACGTCGCCGTTCTGCTGCAGGTCGATGAGCGGCTCGCGCGGCTCGCTGCTCCAGCCCCAGATCTTCACCTTGTACTCGATGCGGGCGCTCACGGCGCCCGCCTTGCCGCGGTGGACCGTGACCTGGCCGTCGTTGGTGGTCACGTGAATGGTGGGCCGGCCCGTGGTGGACCAGGACTTCTGCCAGATGCGCGCCGACGCGGGCGCCGCGAAGAGAGCCGTGGCGAGCAGCCCGGCAAAGAGGGTGGCGAGTCGCATGCAGGTGCCTCCGGACGGTTGGGGTGCCCGGCATTACGCGCTCACGAGTCCATGGGTTGCAAGGACTCCGGCGCGCGGGGCGCATCCGCCCGGTCCCGGTGTACGAGGGTGAGGGGGCACGCTTGACCGGCGGGCCCGGCCCGCCCGAACATGCCGCCTCCTCCTCTCTCTCATGCGAGCCCGCGCCAGCCGCGGGCCGGGGACCCCATGGCCAACGACGTTTCGCGACGGATCCTCTGGGCCGACGACGAGATCGACCTGCTCAAGCCGCACATCCGGTTCCTCGAGCAGAAGGGCTACTCCGTGCACGCCGTTCCCAACGGCGAGGACGCGCTGGCCGCGCTCGAGAAGGACCGGTACGACGTGCTCCTGATCGACGAGATGATGCCGGGCATGGGCGGGCTCGAAACGCTCGCGCAGCTCAAGAGCCGCGACCTGACCTTGCCGGTCATCCTGATCACCAAGAGCGAGGAAGAGACGCTCATGGAGGAGGCGATCGGCAAGCGAATCACCGACTACCTCATCAAGCCCGTGAACCCCTCGCAGGTGTTCCTGGCGTGCAAGCGCGTGTTCGACTCGCAGAAGCTGCAGGACTCGCAGCGCGCGCGCGACTACGTGGGCGAGATGCAGCGCTGGCAGATGCTCGACACCCGCCGGCTCGACTGGGACGGCTGGGTCCAGCTCGCCGTGGACGTGGCGCGCTGGGACGTGGGGCTCGATGGCGCTCCCGAGGCCGGGCTGCAGCAGGCGCACGGGGACTTTCGCAAGAGCCTCAACGTGGACTTCGGCAAGCTCATCGAGGATCGCTACCCGGGCTGGGTGCAGCGCGCCGCCAAGGGGCAGACCGACGGGCGCCCCCATCTGTCGAGCGACGTGGTGCGCCACGCGGTGGTGCCCCACCTGAAGGCCGGCACGCGTGTGGTGTTCATCGTGATCGACTGCATGCGGCTCGACCAGTGGTTCACGCTCGAGCCGCTGCTCGAGGAGTGGTTCGAGATCCAGCGCGACTACTACCTGTCCATCCTGCCCACCGCGACGCCCTACTCGCGCAACTCCATCTTCGCGGGCCTGCTGCCCGCCGAACTGCACAAGAAGCACCCCAACCTGTGGCAGGAGAGCAGCAACGACGAACGCACGCGCAACCGCTTCGAGCGCCAGTTGATGGACTTCCAGCTCGAGCGCCTGGGCGCCATGCCGTCCACTCCGCCCAAGTACCTCAAGATCTACGAGGTCGAGGAGGCCCACAACACGCGCCGGCAGATCGGCTCGTTCTCGGGCGTGCCGCTGACCTCGATGGTGTTCAACTTCCTCGACATCCTCGCGCACGGCCGCAGCGAATCCGAGATCCTGCAGGAACTGGCGCCCGACGAGGCGGCCTTCCGCGCGGTGATGAAGGCGTGGTTCACGCACTCGCCGCTGTACGAGATCTTCCAGGCGCTGGCCACGCAGGACTGCATGGTGGTGGTGACGACCGATCACGGCTCGGTGCTGGGCAAGCGCGCGGCGCTCGTGTACGGCAACCGCGACACCTCCACGAACCTGCGCTACAAGTACGGGATCAACCTGAACACCGATCCCAAGCAGGCGATCATCGTGCGCAAGCCGATGGAGTACATGCTGCCGGACGACGGCGTGAACAAGAACTACGTGCTGGCGCGCGAGGACTACTACTTCGTGTACCCGACCAAGTTCCACGAGTACGAGCGCCAGTACCGCGGCTCGTTCCAGCACGGCGGCGTGTCGGCCGAGGAGATGATCCTGCCGCTCATGACGCTCAAGCCGCGCTCGCCGCGCCCCGGGACGTGAGCGAATCCGCCGTCCATCACGCGGCGTCGGTCGAGGCGACCGAGCGGCTCGGCGAGTCCCTGGCCGGCGCGCTCGCGCCGGGCGACGTGCTGGCCCTGCTCGGTGACCTGGGCGCGGGCAAGACGCGTTTCGTGTCCGGGCTCGCTCGCGCGCTCACGCCGGGCTCGCGGGTGCGCAGCCCCTCGTTCACGCTCGTCAACGAATACGCGGGCGACCTTCCGCTCTTCCACCTGGACCTCTACCGGCTCGCCACCGGCGACGTGGACTCGCTCGGGCTCGAGGAGTACGCCGAGCGCGGCGCGCTCGCCGTGGAGTGGGGCGACCGCCTGCCCGCCGCGTGGCGCGAGGACGCGCTCGTGCTGAGCTTCGAGGTGCTCGACGACGACCGCCGCCGCATCACCGCCTCCACGTCGGGCGCGCGCCGCGGCCCGGCGCTGCTCGCGGCGTGGCGCGCGATTCCGGAGGCGCCGTGACCGGGCTGGTGATCGAGGCGGCGACCGAGCACGTCGAGGTGGCGATCGTGAGCCCCGACGGCGTGCTCGCGCACCTGATCGAGGAGGTGGGGCACGGGCAGACGCGCCGGCTCACCCCGCTCGTCCAGGAGGCGTTCGCGATCGCCGGCCGCGGCCCGCGCGACCTGGGCTGGGTGGCCGCCGACCTGGGCCCGGGCTCGTTCACCGGCGTTCGCGTGGGGCTGGCCACGGCGCGGGCGTTCGCGCTCGCCGCCGGCGCGCGCGTGGTGGGCGCCTCGAGCCTGGCGGCGCTCGCGCACGCGGCGCCCGCCCGCAAGGCGCTGGTGATTCCGCTGGTGGGCGCGGGGCGCCGCGACGTGTACGCCGGGTTCTTTCGCGCCGACACGCGCGGCAAGGTGTCGCTACTCGCCGCGCCGCGCGTGGTGGCGGCCGAGTCGCTGGTCGCGCTGGTGGCCGAGGCGCACGCGATGCTGCCCGAGCTCACGCTGCGCTTCGTCGGTCCCGGCGCGGGCCGCGAGCGCGAAAGGCTCGAGGCGGCGTATCCCACCTCGACGGCGCTGGCGTTCCGCCACGGCGGGTTGTCGGCGCTCGATCTGGCCGCCGCGGCGCGCCACCCCGGCGGGCCGGGCGCGGGGCTGCCCGCGGAGGGGCACGAGGCCGACCCGGTCTACGTGCGCAGCGCGCAGGCCGAGGAGCGGGTGCGCCATGCCGCGCTGCTCGCCACGCCGGTGAGCGTTCGCCCCATGACCGCCGCCGACGTGCCCGCGGTGGCCGAGGCCGAGCGCCGCACGTTCAGCGACGCGTGGAGCGAGTCGTACTTTCGCAGCCTGCTCGACCAGCCGGGGGGCTGGACCCGCGTGGCCGAGCGGCAGGGGCAAATGGCGGGCTACCTGATCGCGTCCGTGCAGGAGCCGGTCTGCGACCTGGAGAACGTCGCCGTGCTTCCGGCTCATCGCCGCTGTGGTGTGGCGAGCGCGCTGCTGGCCGACCTGTACGGTTATTGCCGCCAGTCGGGAGCGCGCGAGGTGCTGCTGGAGGTGCGCGCGTCCAACGACGGGGCGCAGGCTCTTTACCGCTCCCACGGTTTCCGGCTGGCGGGCCTCCGGCGCGGGTATTATCGTGCGCCCGACGAAGATGCCCTGCTCATGGCGTGTCCCGTGCCGGCCCGGCCGGCCAGCGACGCGCCTTCTCACTAAGAAGGGGTCG
>JADLGX010000345.1 GCA_020849095.1 Candidatus Eiseniibacteriota bacterium | reverse complement strand
TCTGCTCGACTTCGCCCACCACGATGTTGGACGGCTTGAGGTCGCGATGGATCACGCCGCGCTGGTGCGCGTAGTTGACCGCGTCGCAGAGGGCCTGGAACAGCCGCAGCCGGAATCTCAGCTCGGCGCCCTCGATCACGCCGGGGCGCGTGTCCAGGTACAGGCTCAGGTTGCGCCCCACCACGAGTTCCATGGCGAAGAAGTGCTGCCCCGCCTCGGTGCGGCCGGCCTCGTAGATGCCGGCGATGTTGGGGTGCTTCAGGCGCGCCAGCGTGTCGGCCTCGCGCTTGAACATGCGGACGGCGTTGTCGTCCACGAAGGTGCCGCCGCGGATCACCTTGAGCGCCACGCGGCGTCGCGGGGTTTCCTGCTCGGCCTCGTACACCACGCCCATGCCGCCCTGCCCGAGCGTTCCCAGGATGCGATACCGCCCGATGGTGTCGGGCGTCCCCCCGCTCCTGCGCGGCTCGGGCGCGGGGCCCAGCGCCAGGGTTTCGTCGTCTTCGGGGCGAGAGCCGGCGCTCGGCTGCGAGCCGATCGTGGGCGAGTCGTCGTCGCGGCGATCCATCGGGTGGCCTCGGGGGGAGAGAGGGCGTTCGTGCAAAGAGTGCGCACTCTCCGCGAGCGCGGACGCGTGGTCAACGGAAAGTTCGGCTGTCGCAACGGCCAACGGGCGGCCCTGCATGCGTCCACCGTTCGGACTCCCATGGGCGCACGCCGGACTCGCCCCCGCCCCATCCGCGGCCTAGCTTTTCGGCGCGTCACGGGCGCGGAAAGCGCGCCCCCGATCCGCGAGCAAACGCGGCGCCCGACAGGGCCGCCCACGGCACGCGACGCGCCCTGTCCCCCACTGCCGCCCGCCCCACGCGGAGACGCAGAAAGGGGAACGTCATGTTTGATCATCCCGGTTGCATCGTACGGGTCGCCCGCGCCGAGTTGCTCACCGTCCTGCTGCTGATGGTGCCGGCGGTCGCACTGGGTTCGCCGGCCAACTTCGGCACGAGCGCCGACAAGCCGGTCCACGCACGCTGGCCCGACAGCACCGCGATCCACGTCTACCTGCCCACGCCGCCCACCCCGCCGGGAAGCTGCGCCAACAACCACGCCAAGGCGGGCATCCTGCGCTGGGCGGCCGCGCTCGCGCAGCGCGGCATCACGATCCAGTTTCACGACAACCAGAACCCGCCTGCGGGCGCGACGAACGCGGTCGGCGTGAGCTGGGTGCCCCCGGGCACCTTCGGCGGGACCGACCAGGGCGAGGGCGGCGCCACGGCGGTCGATGTGCCCGGCGGCGCCGCGATCGACGGTGGCTACATCAAGGTCGAGACCGACGAGGCGTGCGGTGAAGGCATGCGCAACCTGTTCATGCACGAGTTCGGTCACGCGCTGGGACTGGCTGACGACGAGACGCTGCCCGGCCAGCCGCACAACGCGATGGATCCGGACGTGCCGGACGCGCCGCAGGGCTTCAGCCCGCGAGACAGCAGCGAAATGCGCAGCCTGTACGGCTGCTTCTCCGTCGCCCCGCCCCACTTCTCCAAGGGGGCGCTCACCCAGAGCGTCATGCCGGTCGGCGACCCGCCGACGTTTCGATACGAGTACGTCATCGAGTGGCTGGCCGGTCCCGAGATTCCCTCGTTCGACGTGACGCTGGGCGGCCTGCCGTCGGACGTGGCGGTCGTGGCGCTGCCGCCGGGCTGGCAGTTCGCGGCGCCGCCGTTCTATCGCGACTGCAACTTCACGCCGGCGGCCACGGCGGACACGCGCGAGCTGCACTTCTTCACCACGGGCGAAGGTCTGTGCGCCACGCAGCCGAGCGGAGTGTTCGTACTCGAGAGCAGCTCACCGCCCATTCCCGGCTGGGCGTCGACGCTGATGGATCCCGAGGACGACGGGCTGTTCGAGCCCGTGCCCGTGATGGTCCCGGGCAGTCCCATCACCGGAGTGGCGCCCGGCGCTCCGCGCGACGGACTGCGCTGGCTCGCCCCTCGACCGCACCCCTTCCACGGTTCGACGCTGCTGCGGTTCGTCGCGCCGTCCGCGTGGCGCGTGGGGCGCGTCGAGTTGTTCGACGTGAACGGCCGCGCGCTGCGCGCGCTCCCCGTGCCGCCCGGCACGGCGGGCGAAACCGAAGTCGCGTGGGACGGTCGCGCCTCGGACGGCACCGCGGTGCGGCCCGGCGCGTACTGGGCGCGCATCACGCTGGACGGCTCGAGTGTGGTGGGCGTGGTGGTGCGGGCCCGTTGAAGCAGGCGAACCCGGTCCGGGAAGGTCCCGGGCCGGGTTCGCGCACTTGTGGGATCGCCCGCCCGAATCAGTCGCGCGGCTCCTGCCAGGTTTCGCGCACCACCAGCACGCGCCGGTCTCCGCAGGCCAGCCACAGGTCGCCTTCCTGCACCAGCAGCTGCAGCTCCATGCGCGGCTGCGCCATGGCCGTGATCGCGTCGGTGGTCTCGCGCGACAGGGCGTACACGGTCAGGTTGCGGCAGCGCGCCAGCTCGGACTTGATCTTGCTCCACCACAGCTCGGCACCGCGCCCGCCGTACGCGTACACGATCACACGCTCGGACTGGCCGCTGGCCTTGCGCACGCGCTTGTCGTCGGGCAGCCCCACGTCGATCCACGTCTCGATGCGCCCGGTCAGGTCGCGCTGCCACAGGTCGGCCTCTTCGACCATCCCGATGCCGCGGCCCATCTCGAGCCGCTCGTGCGCGTGCAGCGCAAAGGCGAGCAGGCGCACCATCATGCGCTCGTCGGTCTCGCTGGGATGGCGGGCAATGGTCAGCGAGTGGTCCGCGTAGTAGAAGCGGTCCATGTCGGCCACGTTGAGTTCGACTTTGAAGATCGTTGCGTTGAGGGCCACGGGCGTTCGCCTGTTCTTCTCGGAAAGGGGGATTCGTCGTGAGGGGACAGCAGTCAGTCGCCGCCCTCGAAGTCGTCGGCCACGGCGCGCGGGCGGCGCCAGTACCACCAGTGGGTCTTGGGCGCCCACTTCATGCGCCTGGCCATCGAGGCGCCCCACAGGCACTCGCCCACCACCTCGGTACTCGCCTCGACGCGCGCGTCGGCCTCGCGCAGCCGCGCCACCAGCGCGGGAGTCAGCGCGCCATCGACGCGCGCGGCCAGCTCGTGCAGCAGCTGGCGGCCGTCGAGTTCGTCGAGCCAATCCTCGACGCCGAAAGGGTAGCGCTCGTGCTCGGTGTCGCGCGCGGCCTGTTCCCAGCGCGCCACCAGCCCCTCGGCTCCGGCATTGACCGTTTCCTCGGCCAGCCCGCGGGCGCGAAGGAACTCGCGAATGTCGTCGGCGGCGCTCACGGCGCTCCCCGTGGGCGCTGCGACTGGCGCTCGAAGTAGCGCTCGCCGTCGTTGGGCCGGAAATACGTGCGGATGGTGCCGTCGCGGTTGAACGCCAGGAACGCCCCGCTCGTGCGGTCGAACCGGCAGGTCACGCCGTCGTCGCGCTTCAGCTCGAGGACGTCACCGCCCGTGGCGCGATCTCGCAGCGACTGGGCCTGCGCCAGGTACTCGGCTTCATTGGCGGCGCCGAACTCGCGGCCGTGCTTGGCGAAGTGGTCGGCCAGGCGCTCGGCCGAGCGAAATCCCACTTCGGGGCCGAAGGCGTGCGACGCGGCCTCTACATCAGAAGTGGGAGCGGGCGTTCCCCCGGCCGTGGCCGCCGCGGGCGGCGGGGCCACCGGCGGCGCTTCGTGCTGCACCGTGCGCGGACGGAACACGGTGATCCACAGCACGATCAGGATGGCGATGAGCGCGCCGTGACGGCGGCGCGGCCGGAGTTGGTTCATGGCGCCCAAGCTAGTCCCGGCGGGCGCGCCCGCCAAGCGAAAGCTCCCGCCGGGGCGCGGCGGCGGCCGGCACCGTCGCACGGCGCGCACTCGCAAAGCCCACGTCACGAATGCGCCCTCCCTCTTCCCCCGGCCGGTCGCGAGCCGGTAGAGTTTCCCACCATGCTCGCCACCCCGATTCCCTCGCGCCCCACGCGGGCTCCGCTGCGCGCCGCTTTCGCCGCGCTGTTCGTCACCCTGGCGCTGGTCGCCCCTTCGCTGG
>JADLGX010000344.1 GCA_020849095.1 Candidatus Eiseniibacteriota bacterium | reverse complement strand
GCTGCTCGAGAATCGGATGGGCGTCGCGCGCGGCGACGGGCAGCTCGTACGTTTCCCACAGCTCGGAGTCCGCCAGCGGCACGCGCACCACGTCGAGAAACG
This sequence comes from Candidatus Eiseniibacteriota bacterium, assembly GCA_020849095.1. GTDB lineage: Bacteria > Eisenbacteria > RBG-16-71-46 > RBG-16-71-46 > RBG-16-71-46 > CAIXRL01. The sequence goes on along the minus strand of JADLGX010000344.1, from coordinate 4,688 downwards.
CCATGTGCCAGAGGAACAAGTGCGCGTCGAGCCAGTCCTGCTCCCGGTCGCACATGAACTTCTCCCTTCGCTCGGTCGAGGGAAAGAACACCAGCCCCCGCGGCTTGCCGCCCCCACCGCCCATCTGGAAGTGCGACATGCCCGGCGGCGCCGCCGGGCTCAGCACCTCGACGGGATCGTGTTCCGTCAGGTGATGCCAGAGATGGGCGCGGTGATAGTCGGCGGCGGCCTCGGCAAAGGCGCGCAGCACGCCGATCCCGACCGCGGGATCGAAGCAGGGCGCGCCCGTGGGCACGCCCGAGCGCCGGCGGCGAATGCGGGACGACGCGTCGTCGAACTGGTCGAGCCGCGCTGCCGCGACCACCTCGATGCCGCAGTCGGCGAGGCGGTCGCGCACGGCGTCCGCCAGGCGCGAGTCCGAAATCTCGATCTGCTGCGGCCGGTAGCCCATGCCCGGCTGGAGCGCGAGGTTCGCAACGGCCTCGAGCGCGGGCGTGCCGACCGGGGCGCCGGAGAGGAAGGGCTCGCTCCTGCCCGACGGCCCTCCCGCGGCGCTGCGGCACAGCGCCACCCACTGGCGGTACGGCCAGCCCGCGTGCTCGTCGGTCCACGTGGGCAGGCGCACGAGACCGAGCTGCCAGATGTTGGGGCGAACGGGAAGAGCACGAAAGCGCTCGAGCGACAGCGATGCGACCGGCGGGCGCGAGTTGGGCGTCGTCATGTGACGAACGGCTCCACACGCGGGGGCGGGTGGTGGCGCAATGGGCTTTGCGGCCGCGGACATTCTGCGAACGGGCGCGGGGCCCGGTCAACGCCGAACTGCGGGCGTGCACGCGGGTGACGAAGCGTGAACGGAGTGGGCGGTGCGCGCCACGCGACTTCGCGCGGAGCGCCTCAGGTCATCCGATTGTCGAGATGGCTGGGCAGCCAGCCGACGACGACCTGGCGGGACGCGTCGTCCCAGAAGAAGTAGATCGCGAGACAGAAGCGCGCGTCCTTGTCGCCGCCGCGCCGCAGGTGCCATTCGAGGAACCGGCGTTCGGAGTCCGCAGGACCGAGGCGCACGAAGTAGGTCTCGCCCTCCTCGCCCGCTCGCTCACGTGCGATGGAACGGCCGAAGCGCAGACCGAGCCGTTCGTACGCTACCGTGAACGCGTCGTTCGCTCCGGCTTCACCCAGCTGAACGTCACGGTACTCGCGGGCCAGCAGGAGCAGCGCCCGTGCGACGAGTGCGACATCCTCGAAGCTGCCGTCGCGCAGACCGCGCACGGCCCGCGGGTGCAGCACCAGCCGGCCCGCGAGGTTCATTCGCACCCACTCCTCGACTTCGGCGTAGCTCGCCGGAAACCGCACGAGCGCATCGGGCTCCACGCCGGTCTTGCGAACATAGGCGCGGCGCAACTGGTCCAGCTGTCCGCGCAACCGGACGAGTTCGTCCTCGAGTTCGACCCTGGCGGCCTCGGCATCGGCCGCCAGCGTCAGCGCCAGCTCGCGCTCTGCTTCGAGCCGCACCACCTTTTCACCGAGCGCTTCGACCTCGCTGGCCAGCAGCGTCGTACGCGCGGAGTCGTCCGGAGCCGACACGCGCGCCAGTTCGGCCCGCCGCAGCAGGGCGTCGTCGAGAAACCGCAGGTCGCCCCAGGCGAACCGCGCCGTCGCGCAATGGCGATACGACTGCTCGACGAGCATCTGGGTGAAGGCATCCTCGGCGACAAGTTCGCCCGCGCGGGACGAAAGTACGGAGTCCGCCATCCGGAGCGGATGGGCGTAGGGCGATCCCTCGTCGAGCTTGACGCCCGGCCAGTAGGTGCGGACGGCGCCCAGGTAGGCCGACCACTGCTTGGTGACGAGCGCGGTCCACTCGAAGCCGAGCTTCATGGGCAAGGTGACGACGTAGGCCGCCCCGAGCGTGCGCCGGGCGAGCAAGTCCGCGTCGAGCAGGAACGGATGACCCTGGATTCCCGGCCGGCCGTGCGGCGGCTCGGTGAGCAGGTGAACGGGGAGCATGCGCCTCTCACTCGTCACGAGCTCGAGCAGCAGCGCGACATCGTCACTGTTGGCGACATGCCACGGTCGGCCGTCGAGCGCGCGCTCCTCGCGAAGCTCGAAAGCCGCGGCGAGCGCATCCACCACGGCGGGCCGGTCGAGCGGCGCGCGGCCCCCGTCGTTCGGGGCCACGGGCGAACCCAGAGTGCGACAACCCACGCGAACGAAGTCCGCACATCGCAGCAGCGCCACCTCGACCGTGAAACCCGCGGCCCGCGCAAGTCGTGCCGACCACAGACCGTCTTCGGGAACGCTCACCGTGCGCAGCGAATGCTCGACGGGAGAGGCGGCGGAAGGCTCGGCCGCGAACGAATCGAGCACGGCCTGCGAGGCAGCCGCCAGGAGCAAATCGGCGCTGCCGCCGGCAGCCGGGTGCAACGTGGCACAGAGCTGATAAGTGGCGCGGGCCTGCGAGCGTGCCGTCGGCGGGTCGGGCGATCGGGTCTGAAGCGTCACGAAGGCTCGCTTTCGAGTGAAGGCGGGCAGCCGGGCGGGGCTCGGCTCGAGTCGGAGTTGCGTGGGCCGAGAATAGCGCGTTCGGCCGCGCGATTCGCGGGTAAGGTCTGGCCTTGCCCGCCCCCGCGCCACTATCCTGCGCGCTCGCGACAGCCTCCCCCTCTCCTCTCGCCCCGTCCGCCCATGACACCGCTCGATGTCCAAGGAAGAGCCGACCAGGCCTTCGACGCGCTCGACAGGAAGCTCGACGAGTTCGATGCCAGTTCTCGCGCGCGCGGGGTGGCGTACGAACGCCAGTCACGGGTGGGCGCGATCCGGTTCGAGCCCGGCCGGCTCATGGCCCAGGTTCGCGGCACTCAGTTCTACAAGGTGGCCTGGATCTGGCGCGGCGACGAATGGACGCCGGAGTGTGACTGCCCGGTCGGTCCGTGGTGCAAGCACAGCTACGCGCTCGGGGTGTCCATCGTCGAGCTGTCACTGGACGACGAGGGCATCGCGAGGCCAGCCCTGGAGACGCTGTTCGGTGCGCCCATCGCCGGTGGACCGGCCATCGGGAAGCCCGTCGCCGCGCGCCCATTGCCGGCACCGTCACCGCGGCCGCAACTGCGCCCGGCGCCCCCGCGCGCATCCCTCGACGAGCTACGCACGCACCCGAGCGAGTTCCAGCGCGCGGTGTTGCTGGGCAAACTCCTGCGCGAAGCCGACCTTTCCGACGAGGGGGTGTACGGCGACGAGTTCCGCGACATCCTCCGGATCCCGGATGCGGATGTGATGTGCTGGACGCTCGCGCAGGTGCTGTTGCGCCGGCCCGGCGGACGGCTTCCCGCCGCGCTCGAACCGTTTCGCGATCGCGACGACCTCGCCACGCACGCCGCGGTGCTGGCGCGCGCCGAGATCCAGCGCGAGCTCATGCGCTGGGCGGCCAATCGCCCGCAGGACAGCGAGCGATCGCTGCGGCTCGAGCTGACACTGGCGCCGGCTCGCGCCCACGGCGCCGTGGTGGTTCCGGTGCCGCGCGTGACCACGCTGCGCATGAACGACGAGCCGCGAACGATCGACCAGCTTCGTCCGATGCAGTCGAAGTCGCGCCGCGACCCGGGGCATTTGTCGGCCCCGCACACGGACCTGCTCGAGTCGCTGATTCAATACCAGAACCAAGAGCGGTCCGTCTCCTTTTCCATTCCGAGCACTGGCGCGAACACACCCATGGCCCGGCTGCTGTATTCACTATTGCCCTCCGCTGATGTGCGCTGGTCCGCCACGCTCGAACATTCGGAAGCAGCAAACGCGGGCATCGTCGCCGGTGAGGTCGTGCGGTTCGACCCGCGCCCCGCGCGATTGCTGCCGGCGCTCACGCCGGAGGCGGACGGCGAGTCCGCTTCGTTGTCGTTGGCGGCCAGCTGGCCCGATGGCCGGCAGGTGCCCATGGCGCGCACGCTGGTGCTGCACGCGCGAAGCGGTGGCGCCACCGAGCTTCCGTTTGCCGTGGTCTGCGATGGCGTGCTTTCGCCGCTCGCCGGCTCGTTGCCCGACTCGCTGTTGCGCATGCTCCTGCGCACGCGCGAAGTGCAGGTGCCCCGCGCCGAGGCGGCGCCGTTCGTGCGCGCGCTGGGCCGCGCGATGCCCGATGCGGCGGCGCAGCTGGGCGCGCTGGCTGCCGTGCATCCGGTGCAACCGACCGTGGCGATCACGCTGGATGAGCGCGACCGGCTGGGCATCCGGGTCCTCGCGCACACTCGCGGCGCCGTGTGGCCGCCGCAGGGCGCGATGGCACCGGGTGAGCACCTGTTCGAGCTGGGAGCCGATGGACACTGGAACGAACTCGTGAGCGGGGATGACACGTCTCCCGAGAGCGAGGTCACACCGCTCACGCCGGTGAGCGACGCTTCCCCGGAGGACCCGGCCGCCTCCGTGGCGCCGGCCGGGCGCGCCAACGCATGGCTGCACACACCGGAACCCGCGTGCGTGGCGCCCGTGCTGGAATGGCTGCGCACCACCGGCGCCAAGGCCAACGTGCGGGATGCGCTCGAAGCGCCATGGGGAGTGGTGTTGTCTCCGCGCACCGTGGGCGCGCTGGCCGAGGCGTGGGAGCGCCGCCCGGCGGGTGTGCGCTGGCTGGGCGACCGGCGGGCGCAGGCGCTGCTGGGGAGCGGGCATGCGCTGCGCCCGCGCGTGTCGGCCAAGCG
>JADLGX010000343.1 GCA_020849095.1 Candidatus Eiseniibacteriota bacterium | reverse complement strand
TCTGCGCGTACCGGGAGTCGCCGATGTACTGCAGGCTCAGCAGCAGCGCCAGCGCGCCGAACGGCAGGTTGATGTAGAAGATCCACGGCCACGAGAACGTGTCGGTGATGTAGCCGCCCAGCGTGGGGCCCAGCGTGGGACCCACCATCACGCCCACGCCGAAGATGGCCATGGCCTGGCCGTACTCCGCCGGCGGAAAGACCTCGTAGAGGATGGCCTGCGACGTGGACAGGAGTGCGCCGCCGCCCAGACCCTGGATGATGCGCCAGAAGATGAGCTCGTTGAGCGTGTGCGCGTTGCCGCAGAAGAACGACGCCAGCGTGAAGATGATGATGGACGTGGCGAAGTAGCGCCGGCGCCCGAAGTACGCGGACAGCCAGCCGGTGATGGGCAGCACGATCACGTTGGCCACGATGTAGCCCGTGGACACCCACGCGATCTGGTCCAGCGTCGCGCCCAGCGTGCCCATCATGTGCGGAATCGCCACGTTCACGATGCTCGTGTCGAGGATCTCGAGGATCGACGCGAACGTCACCGTGATCGCGATGATGTAGCGGTTTCTGTAGGCCTCGTCGTAGGCGGCGTCGCGCACCGCACCCAGCGTGGTCGCCGCCATGTCAGCTGGCGCGCGTCGTGACGACGACCTGCACGCTCATGCCCGGCCGCAGCGGGTGCTCGGCGTCGAGCGCGCCGGTGACCTTGATGCGCACCGGAATGCGCTGCACGACGTGCGTGTAGTTGCCGGTCGCGTTGTCGGGCGGCAGCAGCGAAAACTTGGCGCCCGTCGCGGGGCTCAGGCTCTCGACCTTGCCGGCCACCGCCTTGCCCTTGTAGGCGTCCACCGAAATGCGCACGTCGTCGCCCACGCGCACGCCGCCGATGTCGGTTTCCTTGAGATTGGCGACCACGTGGATGTCGTCGGTGGGCACCACCGCCATGGTGGACTGGCCCGGCTGCAGGTACTGGCCCAGCTCGACGTTCTTGCGGCTCACCGTGCCGCTCACCGGCGCCACGATGCGCGCGTAGGTCAGCTGCAGCGCCGCCTGCTCGCGCGCCGCCTTCGCTGCCAGAAGCCGCGCGCCGGCGCCCTGCACTGCCGCCTCGGCGGCGAGCACCTGCTTGCGCGCCGCGAGCAGTCCCGCGTCGGCCGCCTCGCTGGCCGCGCTCGCCGCGTCGAGCTGCTGCTTGCTGATGATGCCGCGGGCCGCGAGCCCGGTGTAACGCTGCACGTCGCCGCGCGCCTTGCCGGCGTTGGCCTCGGCCTGCGCCACCTGCGCGCGCGCCGCGGCCAGCTGCGCCTCCTGCAGCCCCGTGCGCCCGCGCTCGCCGGCCTGCGCCAGCGCCGCGGCGTAGTCCGCCTCGGCCTGCGCGAGCCGCGTCCGGTGCTCGCGGTCGTCGAGCCGCACCAGGAGGTCGCCCGCGCTCACGTGCTGGTTCTCCTTCACCGCAACTTCCAGCACGTAGCCGGGCACGCGCGCCAGCGCGGGTACGACGCTGCCCTCGACCTGCGCGTTGTCGGTTTCGACGTGCGTCTGCCCCCAGATCCACTGCCGGACGCCGAAGCCGCCGGCCACCAGCACGGCGACTCCGAAGATGATGGGCGCGAGGTTGCGGCGCTTGGGCGCCGGGGTTGCGACGGTCTCGTTCTCTGCGGACATGGGTGCTCCTCCCGGTTCCGGGGTCAGTGCATGCGGCGTGCGACGCCGGCGGCGCGCGCGAGTGCGGTGCGGGCGCTGGCGATGGCGAAGCGCGCGTCGATGTCGGCATCGCGCGCCCGGACCAGCGAAGACTGGGCGTTGATCACTTCGATGTTGCCGGCCACGCCGCTCACGAAGCGTTCGCGCGCCTGCGCGACCTCGTCGTGCGCGAGCTGGAGCCGCATGGCCGCGACCTGCTGCTGGTCCTGGCCGGAAGAAAGGTCGAGCAGCGCGCCGGTGATCTCGGCCTCGACCTGCGAGCGCACGTCCTTCTCGCGTACTTCGGATTCGCGCACGAGCCCGGCCTGCTCGGCCAGCTTGCCCTCGCGGCGGAAGCCGTCCACGAGCGGCACGGTCACGGCCACCGCCCACGTGCGCGTCTGGATCGCGTCGCCGTAGTGCTCGCCGCTCAGCCCCCAGTCCAGCGAGGCGTCCACGCGCGGCAGCCGTTCGGCCGACGTCGCGGAACGGTCCGCGCGGGCGCGCTGCAGCCGCGCCTGCTCGGCACGTAGGTCGTCGCGGTGATCGAGCGCGAACGCCACCGCCGCCGCGCCTTCGGCCGGCGCCTCGCTGGCGCCCAGCCCGGAATCGAGCGTGTCGGCCAGCGCGATGGAGGTGGAAGGCGGCAGCCCGATGGCGCGCGAAAGATCGATGCGCGCCCGATCGCGCTGGTTGTGGGCCACGCTGAGTGCGCCGCGCGTGGCGGCCACCTGGGTGCGGGCGCGCGTCACGTCGATCTGCGGCGCGGTGCCGGCGGCCAGCTGCGCTTCGGCCAGCGACTGCAGCTCTTCGGCGAGCCGCAGGTCCTCGGCGCGGGCGGTGACCACGGCTTCGGCGCGGGCGGCGCGCAGGTAGGCCAGCGCGGCGTTCGCCGCGGCGGCTTCGCCGCTCACCCCCTGGTCGGCGCGCGCGCCGACCAGTCCGAGCCGGGAAGCACGCAGCTTCCGCCACGCCGACCAGTCGAACACGGGCTGGGAGACGCGCAGGCGCGCCTCGCTGTCCCACACCGGGCCCTGCAGCGCGGGATACGGCGCGGCGCCCGGCGCGCTCGGGAGCGTGATGCCCAGGGCGTACAGGTTGAAGGTGCGATCGGTCATGCTGGCCTGGCCCGAGACGCTCGGCAGCAGCGCACCGCGCGACTGGGTGACCTTGGCCGCCGCCTGCGCCGTGCGCAGCTGTGCCACCTGCACGGAGGCATTCTGCTGCGCGGCCATCGAGACGACCTGGGCGAACGACAGCGGCACGGCTTCCTCGGCGCGCGCGGGCGAAACGCTCGCGAGGGCGAGAAGAGCGAACGCGAAACGCCTCATGCTTCACCTCCGGTGGATTCGTGGCGGGCATCGTGGCGGGCGATGCCGCGCAGCAACAGGTCGAGCGAGGTTTCGAAGAACGGCTGCATGTCGTTGACCTCGGGCATGTGCGGCGCGAACGAGTGCTTCCACATGGCGCCCATGAGAATGGGAGCGACCGCCGCGCGCGCCACGTTGGTCACGTCCATGTCGCGGAACTCGCCGCGCTCGATGCCGGCGTGCAGCACGCGCTCGACCAGGGCGTGGCTGCGGGCGATGACTTCCTGGTGATAGAAGCGCGCGAGGTCGGGAAAGTTGCCGGCTTCGGCGAAGATGAGCTTGGGCATGCGCGAGACGGCGGTGTTGGTCATGCTGTCCCAGCGCGAGCGCAGCAGCTTCTCGAGCAGGTCGCGCATGCCGCCCTCGTGCTGCTCGACGATCTGCTCCGCCAGTTCGAGGCGCGGCACCACCACGTGACGGGTGAGCGCCTTGAGCAGGTCTTCCTTGCCCTGGAAGTAGAGAAAGATGGTGCCCTTGGTGCAGCCGGCCCGGCGGGCGATGTCCTCGAGCCGGGCGGCGGCGAACCCGCGCGCGCCGAACTCCTCGAGCGCGGCATCGAGGATCTCGGTGGGCCGGGCCTCCTTGCGGCGATGCCAGCGGGGCTCGGAGTGGGGCGTTGGCGTGGAGTTCATGGCGGTCTACGCGCTCCCGTAAGAGATGAGCGATAACTAACTGAACGGTAGGTAAGTTATCGCACCGCCCTGGGCGGACTCAAGCCAAGTCTTTGTCCAGCCACCTCCGGGGGTCGCGCCCCGGAGCGGCGGAGGCTAGATTGCCCGGGCGTTTCACACCCCCACCTCACGGAAGAGGGCCATGAGCGACTCCCACGAGCTTCCCGATCTGTCCCGGCTCGTCCCGCGCGAGCTGGTGAGCGAACTGCTCACCCTCGCCCGCGGCGCGGGCGCCGAGTTCGCCGACGTGTTCGCCGAACACACCACGCTCACGGGCGTGTCGTTCGACGAAGGGCGCGTCAAGACCGCCTCGTATTCCGTCCTCAACGGCATCGGCGTGCGCGCGATCATCGGCGAGCAGACCGGCTACGCGTACGCCGACGGCTTCGCCGC
>JADLGX010000342.1 GCA_020849095.1 Candidatus Eiseniibacteriota bacterium | reverse complement strand
CGCTGCGCGACCTGATCACGCGCGTCGCGCCCTCGGGCGCCACCGTGCTGGTGTCGGGCGAGACGGGAACGGGCAAGGAACTGGTCGCGCGCGCCGTGCACGCGATGAGCGCGCGTTCGCGGGGACCTTTCGTGGCGATCAACTGCGGCGCGATTCCCGAGTCGCTCATCGAGAGCGAGCTGTTCGGGCACGAGAAGGGCGCGTTCACCGGCGCCAACGCGGCGCGCGCGGGCGTGTTCGAGGCCGCGCACGGCGGCACGCTGCTGCTGGACGAGATCGGCGACATGCCGCTGGCGGCGCAGGCGCGGCTGCTGCGCGTGCTGGCCGAGGGTCAGGTGGTGCGGCTGGGCAGCACCACGCCCCGTCCGGTGGACGTGCGCGTCATCGCCGCCACGCATCGCGACCTGAGCGCCGCCGTGAGCGAGGGGCGCTTTCGCGAGGACCTCTACTACCGGCTCGCCGTGGCGCTCGTGTCGGTGCCGCCGTTGCGCGAGCGGCGCGAGGACGTGCCCGTGCTCGCGCAGGCGTTTCTCGCGCGTTTCGCGACCGGCTCGGGCCGGCCGAACCTGCGCTTCGGGCCGGAGGCCATCGCGGCGTTGCGCGCGCACGACTGGCCCGGCAACGTGCGCGAGCTGGAGAACCTCAGCGAACGCGCGGGGCTGCTCGCGCAGGGCGAGGTGATCGACGAATCGGCCGTGCGCGCCTGGATGATGCCGCGCCCCGGCGGCACGGCCGGCACGCCGGCGCCCGCGCCGGCGCCCGGCGCGCTGGGCGCCGACGCGCTTCGCGAGCGCTGGATGGCGGCGCTGCCCGAACGGTTCGAGTTGCGCGGCACGCTGGACGAGCTCGAGCGCGAGCTGCTCGTGCGCGCGCTGCGCGAGGCCAACGGCGTGCAGGCCGAGGCGGCGCGCCGGCTGGGCCTGACGCGCAGCGACGTGGCCTACCGCCTGCGCAAGTTCGGGCTCGGCGGCGCCGACGAGCGGGACACCCCGGCCGAGTAGGATTTTCCGCGCCGCGTCGGAAACTTCATACGCGCCGCCCTCGCCGCTGTCGGAATCTTCGGACGCGGCGCCATGACAGTGCCGGATCACGGGGCATTTGCTGTGATTTGGCGGCGCACGGTGCGTGGCACGGGCATTGCCCTGTGTGCATGGCGTACAGGGACCGCCTCCATCCGCGGACACCCCGTGCGGCGACGACCGACCGTCTTCCGGCTCCAGCATCCTGTCGCCCGCGGGGTACTCCTCTCACCTTCCGAGGACATGCATGCAGCTGCTTCCGCCGCTTCCCGCCTGGAACAGCCTCCACCCGCTGATCGTGCACTTTCCGATCGCGCTGCTGCTGGTGGCCCCGTTGCTCGTCGCCGTCGCGCTGGTGTGGAAGTCGGTCTCGCGCGGGCTTCTCGTGGGCGCTTTCGCGCTCATGCTGGTGGGCACCATCGCCACCTGGGTGGCCGTGAAGACGGGAGAGGCCGTCGCCGAGGACGCCGAGAAGGGCGGCGCGCAGGTCGAGGCCGTGGTCGAGCAGCACGAGGAATTGGCGGAAACCACGCGCACGGTGTTCACGCTGCTCACGCTGGTGTTCGGTGCGCTGACCTTTGCCCCGCTGCTGCTGCGCCGCAACCTCGACCGCATGCCCATGACGGTCGCGCACGCCGCGTTCCTGGTGCTCTACGCCGGCGGCGCCGTTTTCCTGGTGAACACCGCGCACCAGGGCGGACGCATCGTCCACGAGTTCGGGGTGCGCGCCGAGATGAGCCAGGCGCAGAGCACCGGTGGCATGACGATTCCCGCGGCGCTCGAAGCGCGCGAACAGTCGGAAGAGAGTGAAGAGGGCAAGGACGTGACGCGCGGTGCGGAGGCTGTGCCTGTCGGAGAAGCGGCCTCTCCGGCGGGGTCCCCCGCGGTTCCCGCCGCGCGTCCGAAGTCACCCGCCGGCGGAGAGAGCGCCGAACGGGGGAGTCACGCGACGGTTCGTACGAACCCCGCGTGAGCAACGCTGCCGGCCCGCGCGGCGGCAGCGCAGTGTGCAGTTCGTTTCTCGTTGCGAGAACCGGAGCCCGGGGGGGTAAGGCCTCGCACGAAGGCGGGCGGCACTGAAAAGACGGCGGCGCTTCGGCGCCGCCGTTACTTTTTCGCGGCGGCCACCCGCGCGCGATCGAGCACGTTGGCGATGATCACGCCGCTCACCACCACCACCGCGCCGAGGATCGTGGCCGGCCGGAGCGGCTCGTGGCGCACGGCGGCGCCCAGCGCGGCGGCCAGCACCGGCGTGAGCACGGCGATGAAGCTGATCGCGGTCACACTCCAGCGCTGCACGAGCCACGCGAACAGCACGAAGGCGCCGATCGATCCCACCATCGTCAGGTAGGCGAGCGAGAACCAGCCCGCGCCGGTGGCGGGAAGCCCGTGCGTCTCGCGCAGCAGGAACGACGCGGCCAGGCACAGCGGCACGCCGGCGGCGTGCGCGATGGCGTTGGTGGTGACAGGGCTGGCGGCGTCTCCGCGCTTGAGCAGCACGCCGGCGAGCGCCGCGGTGATCGCGCCGAGCAGCACGGCCGTGAGCGGCACGATCGGCATGGCGCCGCGGACTTCCGAGGCGAAGAGCAGCGAGACGCCGGCCAGCCCGATGACCGCCCCGAGCAGTTGCAGGGGACGGATGCGCTCGAGCCCGAACATCCGCGCGAACAGCGCGGTGGACAGCGGTATGGACGCGTAGAAGATGGCGGCGATGGCCGAGGGCACGTGCATCTCGCCCCAGTAGAGCAGCGGCAGGCTGATGCCGAAGTCCACGAGCCCGAAGAGCAGCGCCGCCTCCAGCGCGCGCCCGCGCG
>JADLGX010000341.1 GCA_020849095.1 Candidatus Eiseniibacteriota bacterium | reverse complement strand
GGCGACGGACATCGGAACCTCGATCGTGAGACGAACAGGTCGAGGCAACGCTTCGCACGAGTGCGAGCGGCAAACGGCGTCGCCGGGGAGGATGGTGGACGGCTACATCCTGACAGAGCGGGACTGCAGCAATCCAGAGTTTGTTGCGGATCAACGCACGACCACGAGCCGGGTCGAGCGCTGCCACGAGCCGGCCTGTGCCCGCACCAGGTACAGGCCGGGCGCCGCGCGCCCGCCGCCCGAGTCGCCATTCCATCTCCACTCGTGCGCTCCGGCGGCGGCGGGACCGTCGTGCAGCCGCGCCACCAGCCGGCCCGAAAGATCGAGCACCTCCACACGCAGGCCCGGCTCCCCTTGCGGCAACGCGAGCGACAGAGTGGAAGGACCGCGCGCGGGATTGGGGGCGGCGGCGAACCGCACCGCGGCCGGCGGTCCGTCGCCCGCGTCCAACCCGAGCGTGACCAGCGAATCCACGCAGCCGCGAATCTCGTTCAGGTGGTAGGCGTTGCCGTAGGGCCACGTCTGCTGCGCCCGATAGCGCACGATTCCCTGTTTGTTGATCACCACGAAGTTGTCGCGGCTGCCATACATGGCCACCAGGCTCTGCGGATGCACCGGAGAGATGAAGCAGTCGCGCAGCAGCGGGTAGGTGACGCCCGTGGTGGTGCGAAAGCCGTTCAGCTGCGCGATCGTGCCGTCACGCACGTCGCAGCCCAGCACCTGCACCTGACCCGGATAGTTCGTGTCGTAGTACTGGTGAAGGTTGGTCTCCACCGACGGACCGTCGGTGATGCAATAGACTCAATCGTAGCCAATGACGTGGAGGATCACGACCTGCCCCAGGAACTGCGACAGCGAGGCGGTCGGCCACGGATTCGAGTTGAGGACGTTCTTGGTGAAGGGCGGCGCCACCTGGCCGGGATTGATCTCGGCATGGGCGGCCCCCACCAGCGTGCAGGCGAACATTGCGCACGCGAAAGCGCGCAGAAGGCATCGTGCGGGATTCATCGCGGCCTCGAACGGGGATACGGCGAGTCGAGGCGGCGCCTCGCACGAATGCGCGAGCGGGGGAAGTGCGTCGCCGGGGAGGATGGTGGACGCCCCATGGTGGCAGGGCGCGGGGGCCCGGTGCCATGGAAATCTCGCGGTTTCCGCCCCTGTCCCGCCGCCCGGGAATACCCGCCGGGCCCCGGCGTATCCCTTTCGAACCCGGTCGCACGAAGGGTCCGAGCCTCAGGATCGAAAGGAGAGCGCCATGAAGCCCACGTCGAACACGTTCCGCCCGCTGCAAGCCGCCCTCGCACTGGTCGCCGCCGGCGCTCTGGCCGGATCCGCCGAAGCCCGCGTCTACAACACCGACACCTGGGCCGATGGCCGCCTCGTGGACGTGCAGGTGCGCGTCGAGAACGGCGCCGCGCCGCTGTACTTCGCTCCCGACGGCAGCAACCGTCACTACGTCCAGGCCTTCGCGGGCCGCAACTACTCGCTGGTCGTGCGCAACACGTCGGGCGAGCGCGTGGCGGTGCTCATCGCGGTGGACGGCCTCAACGTGGTCAACGGTGAGCGCAGCCGCCTGTCGAGCAACGAGCAGATGTACGTGCTGAGCCCGTACGAGACGGCCAACATCCGCGGCTGGCGGACGAGCCTCGACGAAGTGCGCAAGTTCGTGTTCGTGGACGAAGAGCGCTCCTACGCCGAGCGCACGGGCCAGGCCAACGGCGACATGGGCTGGATCCGCGTCCTCAGCTTCCGTGAGCAGCGCCCCTGGCTGAACGTGGCGCCCCGCCGTGGCGACACGCGCTACAAGGACGACCTCCGTGGTGCGATCCCCGAAGCCGAGGGCCGCATGCAGGCCGACGAAGCTCCGCAGGCGGCGCCCGCTCCGAGCGCCCGCGGCGAAGCGGGCCCCATGGCCAAGTCCATCGCTCCGCAGATGTCGAACGAAAGCGTCCCCGGCACGGGCTGGGGCGAACGCAGCCGGGACCGCATCGGCACCACCAGCTTCAATCCGGAACGCCGCGCCACCGACCACCTGATCGTCCGCTACGAGTACGCCTCCGGCCTGCGCGCCCTGGGCATCGAAGTCCGGCGCAACCGGGTGCAGGAACGCGACCGTGGCGAGCTGGGGTTCGCGAAGCCCCCGCGCTGGTAACAGTGCAGAAAGCACCACCCGCCGCGACGGTTCGCGGCAGCGAGACCGCCCTGGGCCCCCGGGGCGGTCATTCGCGTTCGCGCACCTGCACGAACTCGAACCCGAACCGCCCCTTGATGCACAGGTGGCCGCTCGTCACGTCGTGGTCGAGCGGGCTGGTCACCTTGACGATCGTGTTGTCCTGCACGTGCAGCTCGAGGTTGCAGCCCACGCCGCAGTACGTGCACACGGTGCGCGTGACGGTCTGGTCCTGCTCGCGCCAGTTGCCCGCCTCGCGCAGGTCGAACTCGCTCTTGAACACGAGCGCGCCGGTGGGACACACGCCGATGCAGTTGCCGCAGAACACGCACGCGGAGTCGGTGAGCGGCGCGGCGAACTCGGTCGAGATGCGCGCGTCGAACCCGCGCCCGGCCACGGTGATCGCGAACGTGTTCTGCGCGTCCCCGCCGCAGGCCTCGACGCACTTGTAGCAGAGGATGCAGCGCGAGTAGTCGCGCACGAACAGGTCGTTGTCCACCTTGACCGGCTGCGCCACGGTCTGCGCCACCGCGGGATCGGGCGCGGCGTGGTGCCCGGCATGGCGGTGGTCGCGCGAGCCCTCGGACGCCGCGGGCGCCGGCGCGCCGAAGCGCGCGGGATCGGCGCCGTAGCGCGCCGACCAGCGCGCCACTTCCGGACCGGCGTTCGAAAGATCCACCGACGAGCCCAGCAGCTCGAACACCAGCTTGCGCGCGTGACGCACGCGCTCGGAGTCCGTGCTGACCACCATGCCCTCTTCGGCCTTGCGCGAGCAGGACGGCACCAGCGTGCGGGCGCCCTGCAGTTCCACCACGCACACGCGGCAGGCGTTGACAGGCGTGAGGTTTTCGAGAAAGCACAGCGTCGGCGTGTCCACGCCGTGGGCGCGCAGCGCCTCGAGCAGCGTGGCGCCCTCGCGCACGCGCACGGGCGCGCCGTCCACGGTGATGGTCATTTCGCGCGGCTCGCCGCTCATGGCGCCTCCACGGCGAACAGGTTCAGCTTGCGGATGGCGCTCTGCACCGCGACGGCCGCCGTGTGCCCGAGCCCGCAGATGGAGGCATCGCGCATGGCGCGGTCGAGGTCGTCGATGAGCAACAATGCTTCGTCACGCCCGGCGCGGGAGGCGCCGGCGCACAACCGTCCGAGCGCCTCTTCCTGGCGCTGCGTGCCCACGCGGCAGGGCACGCACTGCCCGCAGGATTCGTCGCGGAAGAAGCGAGCGATGCGCCGCACGATGGCGCGCATGTCCACGCGGTCGTCGAACACCAGCACCACGCCCGAGCCCAGCGACGCGCCGATGGCGCGCGTGCCCTCGAACGTGAGCGGCACGTCGAGGTCCTCGGCGGTCACGAACGAGCCCGCGGCGCCGCCTAGCAGCACGGCCTGCAGCGCGCGCCCGCCTTCGATGCCGCCCGCCAGCGCCAGCAGCTCGCGCAACGTGGCGCCGAAGGGCAGCTCGTAGAGCCCGGGTGTGGTCACGTTGCCCGCGACGCAGAACAGCTTGGTGCCGCGCGAGGAGTCGAGGCCGAGCTTCAGGTACTCCTCGGAGCCGCCCTTCAAGATCTCGAGCACGTTGGCGAGCGTCTCGACGTTGTTGATGGCGGTCGGCAGGCGGAACAGCCCCTCGGACACCGGGAACGGCGGCTTGTTGCGCGGCTCGCCGCGGTAACCCTCGATCGAGTTGAAGAGCGCGGTCTCCTCACCGCAGATGTACGCGCCCGCGCCCTTGCGCAGCTCGATGTCGAACGAGAAACCGACCCGCCCCATCACGTTGTCGCCCAGCAACCCCTCGCGGCGCGTCACGGCGATCGCGTGCGCCAGCCGGTCGTGCGCCTCGGGGTACTCGCCTCGAATGTAGATCCAGCCCATGGTGGCGCCGGTGGCGAAGCCCGCCACCGTGAGCGCCTCGATCACCGCGAACGGGTCCTCTTCCATGAGCACGCGGTCCTTGAACGTGCCGGGCTCGGATTCGTCCGCGTTGCACACCACGTGGTGCGGCAGCGCGCTCGCGCGCAGCACCGCGCCCCACTTGACGCCCGTGGGAAACGCCGCGCCGCCGCGCCCCATCAGCTTGGACTCGGTGACTTCCTTCACCACGCCCTCGGGCCCCAGCAGGAACGCGTGCGCGAGCGCCGCGTAGCCGCCGTGGCTCAGGTAGTCGTGCAGGCTGGTGGGATCCACCACGCCCACACGCGAGAGCAGCCGTAGCCCGGACTCGCCGCGCTGCGGCACCGAATCCATCACGCGCGTCGGCGCGCTCGTGCCGTGCAGTTCGTCGTGCACCATTCCCGCGGTGGCGGGCGCAAGCGTCGCGTCGGTGCGCCCCTCTCCCGCGCGGCGCATGAGCGCGGCCGGCGCCCTTTCGCACAGCCCCAGGCAGGGGCTGCGCTTCCAGGTGGCCCGGCCATCGGCGCAGGGCGAGCCTGCGGGCCCGCACGTGCGCTCGAGCGACGCGATCAGCTCACCGGCGCCGCGCGCCAGGCAGCCCACGTCGTCGCACACGTGCGCCACCGTGGGCGGGCTCTCGTGCATCTCGAACAGCGCGTAGAACGAAGCCACGCCGTAGACGTCGGCGGGCGGCACCGTGAGCCGCTGCGCGATGTAGTCCACCGCGCCGCGAGTGACGTGCCCGACCGCGTCCTGCACCGCGTGCAGCGCCGGCAGCAGCAGGTGGCGGCGCGCCCGCGCGGACTGGCCGCCGTGCGCGTAACGGCTGTCGGCGGCGTGCTCGCGGTCGCCGCCGCGCCAGCGCGACGTGGGCCGGCCGAGCAGCGCATCGATGGCGGCTCGCTCGGCGGGCGTGGCCTGGGCTCCGCTCAGGTGAATGTCCAACGCTACTTTCCTCCCGCCGTGACGGCGCCCAGCTTTTCGACGCGGATCGCCGTGGCCTTGAACTCGGCCGTGCCGGCCTTGGGATCGGTGGCGTCAATGGTGAGCACGTTGGCGTCGGCGCGATCGGGCGCGTGAAGCGTCATGAACGCCAGTCCCGGACGCAGGCCCGGGTCCACCGCCACCTCGGTTTCGATCGAGCCGCGGCGCGACGAGACACGCACGCGCTCATCGGCCGACACGTTCAGCCGCGCGGCATCCTCGGGCGACAGGTACAGGGGATGGTCGGCGCGGTTGGGCGACGAATAGGCGCGCGTGGACACGCCGGTGTTGTAGGAGTCCAGCCGCCGTCCCGTGGTCATGAGCAGCGGATAGTCGGCGGTGATCGGGTCCACCGGCCCCGCATGCTTCAGCACGGTGAACGGCGCCGGCTCGCCGCGGCGCGCGGGATCGGTCTCCCACAGCCGGGCGTGCAGGAACGTCTCGCCCGGGCTGGACTCGTCCGGGCACGGCCACGGGATGCCGCCCAGTTCCTCGAGCCGCTTCCAGCTCATGCCGGCGTGCATGGGAGACAGCTTGCGCAGTTCTTCCCACAGGTCCTCCGCGCCCACGTCTCCCCAGTCGAAGCCCAGCCGTTTCGCCATCTCGGCGATGATCGCGATGTCGTCCCGGGCGCCGACTGGCGGGTCGAGTGCCTTTCGCACCCGCTGCACGCGTCGCTCGCTCGAGGTGACCGTGCCTTCGGTCTCACACCAGGCGGCGCTCGCCGGGAACACGACATCGGCCAGTTCGGCGGTGGCGGTCATCACGATGTCCGAGACCACCAGGTGATCGAGTCCGGTGAGCAGCTTGCGGCAGCGCTGCCCGTCGGCTTCGGACTGCGCGGGGTTCTCGCCGATCACCCACACGCTCTTCATGACGCCATGCTCCATGGCCTCGAACATCTGGGTGAGCGTGAAGCCGTACCGCGGCCGGATGGGCACGCCGTACACGCCCTCGAAGCGCGCGCGCGCCGCCGCGTCCTTCTCGATGTCCTGGAAGCCCGTCAGCTTGTTGGGAATGGCGCCCATGTCGCCGCCGCCCTGCACGTTGTTCTGCCCGCGCAGCGGCTGGATGCCGGCGTTGGGCCGGCCCACATGCCCGCCGAGCAGCGCCAGGTTGATCAGCGAGAGCACGTTGTCCACGGCGTTGTGGTGCTCGGTGATGCCCAGGGTCCAGCACATCTGGGCGTTTTTGGCGTGCCCCCACGCGTGGGCCAGCTCGGAAATCAGCGCGGCGGGCACGCCGGTCACCTGCTCCCCTCGCTCGAGTGTCCACTCCTCGACCGAGGCGCGGTACTCCTCGAACCCGCAGGTGCCGCGCGCGATGAACTCGGTGTGGTGCAGGCCGGCTGCGATGATCTCGCGCGCGACGGTGTTGGACAGCGCGATGTCGGTGCCCACGTCGAGCCCCAGCCACAGGTCGGCCCACTGGGACGACGTGGTGCGGCGAGGGTCCACCACGAACAGTTTGGCGCCGCGATGAACGGCCTTCAGGACATGGTGAAAGAAGATGGGGTGCGCCTCGCGCGCGTTGGAACCCCACAGCAGGATGACGTCCGCATTTTCGACTTCACGGTACGAGCTGGTGCCCCCGCCCGCCCCGAACACTGTCGCCAGACCGACGACGCTGGGAGCGTGTCAGGTGCGGTTGCAGGAATCGATGTGGTTCACGCCCATCACCTGGCGCGTGAACTTTTGCGCGGCGTAGTTCATCTCGTTCGTGGCCTTGGAGCAGCTGAACAGCCCGAACGCATCCGGGCCGGCGGCGCGCGCGCGGGCAAAGCCCTCGGCGGCGCGCGTCAGCGCCTCTTCCCAGCTGGCCGGGCGCAGCTGCCCGTTTTCGCGCACGTACGGCGTGGTCAAGCGTGCGTGGTTCATCGCGATCACCTCCTCTCCATGGAAATGAATGAGGAGGCAATGTAACGCGTGCGTTCGGGGCGTGACCAGCGGAGAAGCGGCGGTCACACCCCGCGCGCGGAGGTCAGTCGAGCTTGACCAGCCTCACGGTGCCCTCGCGCCCCGCCGCACGCCAGCGCGCCAGATAGACGCCGGGGCGCACGACGGCGCCGCCGGAACCGCGCCCGTCCCACACGATCACGCTCTCGCCGGCCGTGGCGCCGCGGCGTTCGAGCGTGCGGATGACGCGGCCCTGCACGTCCATGATGTCCACCACGATGTCCACGCGCAGGTCGCTCGCGGCCACCAGCTGAGCGGTGAACCCGAGTGAGCCGCGGAACGGATTGGGCCACGCCGCGAACACACGCGGGCCGGTCTCTTCCGCGGGCTGGGGGATGCCCTCGCGCGCCTCGAGCTGCAGGCGGCGCGTGCCGGGCGTGGCCGCGAGGGTGATGCGCTCGCCGGGCGAGACGGCGCGCGACCAGCCGAGCGCGGGATCGCTCAGCTGCAGCGTGAGGCCGTCCGGCATGTCGAACGCGGCAACTTCGAGCGTGAGTTCGCCGGGCGACTCGGCGCCGGCAAGGTCGAGCTGCCACGCGGCCGACGCGCCCGCGGGCACGAACTCGGTCTCGGCGTTCACGCGCCCCGCGGCGGCACGCGCCACGGTCAGCCGCAGCCCGCCCTCGGGCGAGGCGGGCGGCGCCTCGCGGCGCAGCGGCTCCGCAGCGGCGGCCGCTCGCCACGCGCCCACGAGCGCGGGCGGAGTGCGCGTGCCGCCCTGGCTCGCGGTGAGCGCGAGCGCCCAGTCGGCGTCGTCGGGCCGCACGGTCGGCGGCTCGGCGCGCCCCACGCTGGTCAGGTTGGGGAACCTCAGCGCCACGCTGCCCGCGGCGCTCTTGCGCACCCAGTAGGCGCGATTGGGCGACAGGGTGTGCACGCGCGTGTAGCCGGTGCCACTCGCCCACTCCCATACGGTCGAGTCGGTGTAAGCGTTGGCGGTGCCGGTGAACGGCACCACGCTGGCACCCGCCACCACGCGCAGCGCGCTGTCGGCGATCGGGAAGCGATACGGGTTGGCGACCTGGTTCCAACCGCTGGTGGCACCGCCGAGCAGGGGCACGTCGGTCGTGGGCAGGTACAGCGGACGGCCCGCCACCACCACGTTGCGCGCCGACCGGCTCGCCAGCCAGTAGCCGTGCCCGGGCTGAATGCGCGTGAGCGCCCCGCCCGCGTAGTCGTACGCCGACGTGACGGGGTTCCAGCGCGCGAACCGCCACATGCGATCGTCGGTGGGCCACAGCTCGTCGAGCAGCGTGCTCACGCTGTCCCGCGTGTACGTCATGGGCCACGCCACGGCGGCGTACGTGGAGCCGCCCGACATCGGGGTTTCGACGCTCCACAGGCTGGTGGTCACGGTGCACAGGAGCGCCACGTCGGCGGTGACGTTGCGGAACACGTGATTGGGCGCCGGTCCCAGCGACTGGCCGTTGGCCGTCACGTCCACCACCGACTGGCCGATGTACGAGGGAAACCGGAACTCCACCTGGTCCTGCGGCGCCATGTCGAGCGTGCTCAGGGCGTCCTGCGGCGATGCGTAGATGCTCAGGCTGTCGGGCACCAGGACGTAGCCTCCGCTCACGCCGGTCTGCGTGGTGGAAATGCGGCGCGTGCCCGTGACGGGAATGCGCCGCGCGTACACGTCGAGGTCGCGCGCGTTCGACGGTCCCAGCCGGAACTCGTCCCACGCCACGTGCACGTCGCGCGTGGCGGCATCGGACGCGAAGCCGTACAAGGTGGTGCCGTGCGAAGCGCCGGTGAGCCACGCGCCCTGCGGCCGCCAGCCCGGAGCCACGGCGCCGTTCGCGCCCAGGCGCAGCGCGTACAGCCCGCGTGCCGGTGAGCCGGAGTCTTCCCACAGCACGATCGCGCCGCCCGCGCCGTCGGCGAGTACCGCTCGCGCGAACTGGGTTCCGGTCTGCTGGATGAGCGGCTTGCCGTTGACGGGCCACGCGCCGTCCACCGCGCCGGAAGCGAGCACTCGGTGCGCGTAGACGTCGAACTGGTTGTCCGTGCGCATGTCCGACCACGCCACGATCGCACCGCCGGCGCCGTCCGAAGCCGCGAACGGCGTTTGCTGCGAACTCGGCGCGTCGCTCACCACGAGCCCGGTGTCGGGCCATACGGCGTCGAGCGCGCCCGAGCCCAGCACGTGCTGCGCTCGAATGTCCACGTCGCTGTTCATGAAGTGGTTCCACACGACGATTCCACCGCCCGCGCCGTCGGGCACGACCACGGGAAACCCGCCGCCCGCAGTGACGGCGGTGAGGACGCGGCCGTTGGAGGGCCATGCGGGATCCGCGACGCCGGCGGGAAGCACGCGCTGCAGCGCCACGCTGAAGTTCGGGCCGGTGAACGCCACGAGCGCGCCGCCCGCGCCGTCGGAAGCGATGTTCTCGTAGCGCCCGCCGGTGAAGTTGGCGGTGCCCACCAGCACACCGCTGCCGAAGGCCGGATCCACCACACCGGCCGCGCTCACGCGCTGCACGCGGTAGTCCGTGCTGGCGTGCAGCTGCGGGCAGAGCGCGTACACGCCGCCCGCGCCGTCGAGCGCCAGCTGCACTTCCTTGTCGAGCGCCGGGTACACGCTGGAGAGCAGGCGGCCGTCGGCGGGCCACGCCGGGTCGGGCCCGGCGGGAATCAGCCGGTGCAGGTAGGACTGGTACGAGGCGCCGTTGCGCCGGTCGATCCACGACACGAACGCCCCGCCGGCGCCGTCGGCGACCAGGCAGGGCCGCGACTGCGTGCCGGGCTGCGCGCACAACAGCGCGCCGTCGGCCGGCCATGCGGGATCGCGATACCCGCTGGCGAGCAGATGCTGGGCGTAAAGATCCCAGTCGCCGGATCGAAAGTCGTTCCACACCACATAGCTTCCACCGACGCCGTCGGAAGCGATGGCGGGCAGGTTCTGCGTGTTCGCGCGGGTCACGACGGGAGCGCCGGTCGGGTACCACTGTGCGTGCGCCGTGGCGGCGAAGCTCGCGAGCGCGAGCGTGACAAGCAGTCGTCGCATCATCGAAGGAGTCCTCGGGGG
>JADLGX010000340.1 GCA_020849095.1 Candidatus Eiseniibacteriota bacterium | reverse complement strand
TTCGGGAGCGCTATTCGCCCGAGCCGGCGGCTCTGTGCGGGGCCGACGCGAAACGGCGCACCCGCCCCGAAGGGGAGTGCGCCGGCGCCGCGTGGCCCGCGAACTAACGATAGAGACGCTTGACCCGGCCCCACGTGGTGGTGCGGGCCGGCGTGGGAGATCCGGGGGGCTCGAACGCCAGGTCCACGATCTTGTCGCCCGGCGCCGGAACGAGGAACGCCGGGTTGATCTCGAGCAGCGTGTTCGGGTCGAACTCGTGCACCTGCGCGGTGACGCCATCCAGCGCGAGCAGGTTGCCCGTGACGGGGCTGAAGGCCAGGCCGTGCGGACGCGCCCACATCGTGCCCACGAAGTTGCCGTTCATCATGTGCGTCACGAAGTCGTAGCGGTAACCCATGTTGGTGTTCATCGCCGTCACGTGGATGTCGTTGGTGACCGGGTGGAAGGCGACGTCGTTCGGCAGCGCGCCGAGCGGCATCGCGATCGAGGCGACCGGCGCGCCGGTGATCCCGTCCACGATCTCGAGGCTTCCGGGGTTCCACGAACAGATGTACAGGTTGCCGTCCGGACCGAACTCCATGTCGGCGGGCATGCCCACCGGGCAGACGACGCGGATGAAGGCTCCCGTCGTCGCGTCGTAGGCGCGCACGTCGTTCGTGGTCATGTCCCCGATGTACACCTCACCGGTGGGGGCGTAGAGCCCCGCCCACTGCCAGCCGCCGCCGGCGTTGTACGTCTTGATGTACGTGCCCGAGGCCACGTCCCATTCCTCGACGCCGAACGCGTTGTGGCCGATCAGGACGCGGCCGTTCGTGGCGCCGAAGTGGATCGCCATCTGCCCGGTGGCCGCGGCGGAAAGACAGAAGACGTTGTTGAACGCGCCGGTGACGCCGTCGAACCGGCGCACCTTGTTGGACGCGTCGCTGGTCACGTAGAGCTGTCCCGGGATTGCGAACGCCGCGCCCGCGAGTGCGAGCAGAAGCAGCGTGGGGGCGATGGCGCGCGTCACGAGGCGAATCGGAGTCGAAAGGGGCATGCTGTTCTCCCGTCCGGGGTGGTGGTCGTTCGCTCATCCGGCCGCTGCGGCCGTCTGCCGTCTGGAAGTACTTCGTGCCGGGCCGCACGTTCTAACGCGCCGGGGGCAGGACAATCCCCGCGGCCGATGGTATTTTGCCGCGCATCCCCTCATTCCCGGAGCCGACCGACCGCCATGCCGAACCGCTCGCTGCCCTTCCGACCCTTCTTGCTGGGCCTGATCCTGCTCGCGGCCCTCGGCGCGCCCGCGTGCGGCCGTCCGACGGGGAGCGGCAAGCTGACCGGACACACCCGGCCGCTGGCCAAGCAGGTGGGAGGGGTGACGATCACCGAGGTGCGCGCCGGCCAGCCGGACACCGCATTCGCGTTCCGTGCCGCTCCGGGCAGGCTGCTGTTCACCTTCTTCGGTTTCACGCACTGCCCCGATCTCTGCCCCACCACGCTGGGCGACCTTCGCAAGGCCTTGCGCAGGCTCGGCGAAGACTCAGGCCGCCTGGACGTGTCGTTCATCACCGTGGATCCCGACCGGGACTCCGCCGAGGTGATGACGCGCTACCTGCGGTCCTTCTTCCTGGTATCCCACGCGCTGCGTCCGGCGTCCCGGCAGGAACTGCTCGCCGTCCAGGCCGCTTTCGGGGCGACCTCGTCCGTCACGCGGAAGGCGGACGGCGATTCGGATGTTGCGCACACCGCCGCCAGCTACATCGTGGACGATCAGGGCCGCGTGGTCGTCGAGTGGGACTTCGGGACGAAGCCCGCCGACATGGCCGCGGACCTCCGCATCCTCTTCGACCGCCAGAATGGAGCTGCCACCCGATGAACCGGCGTACGCATAGCCTTTCGTGTCTCGTTCTCGTCGCCATCGTGGGAATGGCCGCGATCACCGGCTGTACCCAACAGCCCGGGCGCCTGCCCGCCGCCAGCGAGGGGGCGGCCCGTGACGCAGGGGTCGAAATTCGTGCCCTGCACGCCCGGCCCAGCCCGGACGGCGTGACGGTGGGTGCCATCTTCACCACCTTTCGCAGCGACGCCGGGGACACCCTCGTGGGCCTGTCGGTGCCCGCCGAGGTGGCCGGGCGCATCGAGATCCATTCCATGGTGGCCAACGCCGAAGGCCAGATGGAGATGCACGAGATCCCCGTGCTGGCCCTGCCGGCCGGCGAGGATGTCGAACTGAAGCCGGGAGGCATGCACCTGATGCTGTTCCAACTGGCCCGACCGCTGGTGGAGGGGCAGTCCTTTCCGCTGACGCTGCGTTTTGCACGGGGCGGGGAGAAGGTCATCGAAGTACCCATCCGCGAGGATTGACCCCCGAGCTGGCTTCAAGCGGGATGTCCGGCATGGAGTTGCCGCTCCCGGAGACCGATAATCCCCGTGCCATGCATCGCCGGCCGCCCCGCCCGGGCCCGGCTCTCCGCCGCCCAGGAGTCCATCCGACGTGCGTTCGATCCGCCCCGCCCTGTTGCTGACTTTCCTCGCCCTGCTCGCGTGGTCTCCGGCCGCGTTCCCACTGTCCGTGCCCAACGGGTTCGCGGTGGAGAACATGGTGCCCGGCACCACGTTCACGGCGCCGACCGCGATCACCTTCCTGCCGGACGGCAGCTTCTTCGTGGCGGAGAAGGGCGGGCGCGTTCTCCTGGTTCGCAACGGGGTCACGCTTCCGACTCCGGTGATCGACCTCACCAATGAGGTCATGGACCTCAACGATCGCGGGCTCCTCGATCTGGCGGTGGACCCGAACTACGCGGTCAATCACTTCATCTACCTGCTCTACACGGTCGACCCGGACACCAACGGCGTGGACGTCGAGACACCGTCGTTTGGGCGGCTGACCCGCTACCGCATGAACCTCACCGGGGACACCAACGTGGTCGCGCCGTCCACCCGGACGATTCTCATGGGCACGAACTGGACGAACGGGCCGCTGATCGCCACGAGCTCGCACTCGATCGGCTCCCTGCGCTGGGGGCGGGACGGCAGCCTGCTGGTTTCGGCGGGTGAGGGCGCGAACTTCCTGTTCGCCGACAACGGCGGGCTCTACCCGTCGGCATTCGGGCCCGGCAAGACCGACCCGTACGAGGACATCGGCGCTTATCGCGCTCAGGACATCACGAGCCTCGCCGGGAAGATCCTGCGCATCAATCCGCTCACGGGGCACGGCTACGCCAGCAACCCGTACGCGGACTCCAACCTCATGTCGGTGCGCTCGCGCGTCTACGCCTACGGGCTGCGCAACCCGTTCCGGTTCGCCGTGCGGCCGGGCACCGGAAGTCCGGACACCACGGCCGGCAATCCCGGCGTCCTGTGCATCGGCGACGTGGGCTGGGACACCTACGAAGAGCTGAACGTCGCCACCGCGCCGGGCCGGAACTTCGGCTGGCCGTGCCGCGAGGGCATGCTCGCGCAGCCGACGTACCAGCTGGTGCAGCCCACCCACAACGGCTGCGCCAGCGTCGGCACCTCCACGAATCCCGCCGGTTTCACGAGCCCGGTCTCCGCGTGGCATCACAGCACGCAGAACCTGAGTTCGCCGCCCAACTTCGTCGGCCATGCCTCGGTGGCCGGCTCGTTCTATTCCGATACGCTGTATCCGACCGCCTACCGGGACCGCTACTTCTTCGCGGACTACACCCAGCAGTGGATCAAGTTCGCCACGTTCGACGGCAACACGGGACTGCTGTCCATCCAGGACTTCGGTTCCGACATGGACATGCCCGTCTGCATCGTGAACCACCCGACGGACGGCTGTCTCTGGTACGTGTCCATCCTGACCGGACAGATCCGGCGCATCCGCTATCTGGGCGGCGGCGGGGGAAGCAACAATCCGCCCATCGCGGCCATCACGGCCTCGCCCACCGCGGGGCTCGTGCCGCTGAACGTGAGCTTCTCCAGCGCCGGCACCTACGACCCCGACTCCGACTCGCTCACCTACGCGTGGGCATTCGGGGACGGCGGCAGTTCGTCACAGCCCAGTCCCCTCCACACCTATCAGGTGGCGGGTGCGTACACGGCTTCGCTGACCGTCACGGACGGGAACGGCGGTTCGAGTCTCGCCACGGTCGGCATCACCGTCGGTTCGGTCTCCACGTTCCCGACGACGACCGTTCTCGACGACTTCAACCGTGCGAACGGCGGGCTGGGGGCGTTGTGGGTGGATGACGCGGCGAGCCTGGTGATCACGTCGAACACGATGCGGCAGCTCGGGCCGAGCGCCACGACGGTCTGGAACGGGCTGTCGTTCGGTCCGGACCAGGAGTGCTACATCCGGATGGACGCGGTGACGCCGAA
>JADLGX010000339.1 GCA_020849095.1 Candidatus Eiseniibacteriota bacterium | reverse complement strand
GCGAGCCGTCGTGCAGCCCTTCGGGAAGCGCGATGCCGCACACGCTCCGGCTCCGCTGGTACTCCTTCCAGCCGCTGCCGGTGAGGTAGCCGCGCACCACGCACTCGATGTCGACGCGTTCCGCGCGGCGCACCAGTTGGGCGCGCCCGCGCAGCAGGCCGGCCTGCGAGCGGAACGGCTCGGGAAAGTCCGCCGGGTCGTCGCTCACGAGGTGGTTCGGGCGGGCGCTCGCCAGCGTCTTCATCCAGAACGCCGAGATGAGCGACAGGATCGCGCCTTTGCCCGGGATCGGCGTGGGCAGGATCGAGTCGTAGGCGCTCAGCCGGTCGCTCGCCACGATCATGAAGTGGCCGGGCCCCGCCTCGAACACGTTGCGCACCTTGCCGCGCCGCCACGGCGTCACGCCGGGGACCACGATCTCGCCCATGGCGCGCGAGGGCTCGAGCAGTTCGGGCGACACGTGAATCGGTTCCGTCGCGTGCATGCAGTCCTCCTTCTGCCGCCTCTCGGGACGGCCGTCCAGGTGGAAGAGGCCCGTCAGTGTGGAGCGGGCCCCGTGTTGGCCGGGGTCGTGAACGAGCGCGTCACGAACTCCGGCAGTTCGGTGATACGGGTGATCCGGTGCGTGCCCTCGGCGCCGTAGTTGGAGTACGGGTCGATCAGCACGAAGTGCATGCCGGCCGCGCGCGCGCCACGCTCGTCCACCGAGCGGATGTCGCCCACGTACAGCGCGCGATCCGGCGCCACGCCCATGCGCTCGAGCGCGATGCGGAAGATGGCCGGGTCGGGCTTCTCGACGCCGACGATCTGGGAGTCCACCACGAACTCGAGTCCCGAGCGCACGCCGCAGGATTCGAGGATCTTCTCCGCGCGGCCGTCCGCGTTGCTCACGCAGCAGGCCCGCACGCCCAGAGCGGGCAGCGCGTCGAGCGTCTCGCGCGCTCCTTCGACCGGCCGGCCCCACAGGAAGCGGTCGCTCTTCTGGTAGGCCCACACCTGCGCGAGCGCCTCCGCCTGGAGCTCTTCGGGCACGCCGACGGTCTCGAGCGTGCCGCCCAGGTACGCGTCGCTCGGCCCCACGCTGCCGAGCGGCGGGTGCGGCTCGCCGGGCGCCAGCACGCGCGGGGCGGCGGACGCGGCGGCGTCGTAACGCCGCCGCCCTTCGACCTCGGCGCGGCGCAGGTGTTCGAGCGTCGTGCGAATGCCGAGTTCGGCGAGCATTTCCTGGATCCATTCGAAGTCGAGGCGCACGAGCGTGCCCCCCGCGTCGAACACGATGGCGCCGAGCGCCGGACGATCAGCCACGTGCAGCCTCCGCGGCGCCGAACACCAGCCGGCGGCCGTCGAGCCGGAACGGCTCGGTGAGATAGCGCCGCACCGCGGCCGGGTAGAGTCGGTGCTCGGCCGCGTGCATGCGCGCCTCGAGCGAGTCCTGCGTGTCGTCCCCGAGCACTTCGACCGTCGCCTGGGCGACGATCGGGCCCGCGTCGAGGGCGTCCTCGACCAGGTGCACGGTGCAGCCGGTCACGCGCACGCCGTGGCGCCACGCCTGCCCGATGGCATCGAGCCCCGGAAACGAGGGCAGCAGCGACGGGTGGATGTTCAGCATGCGGCCGGCGAAGGCGTCGAGAAGCGGGGCGTGCAGGCGGCGCATGAAGCCGGCGAGCAGGACCACGTCGATCCGCCGCTCGCGCAGCGCGTCGAGCCAGGGAGTCTCGTCTTCGAGCCTGCTGCGAAATCGGCCGGTGGGTGGCGTGAGAGCCTCGATGCCGTGACGGCGCGCGCGTTCGAGCGCGAAGGCCTGCGGGTTGTCGCTCAGGACCGCGACCAAGTCCCCGCCCAACTCGCCGCGCGAAGCGGCCGAGGCGAGTGCCTCGAAGTTGGAACCGTTGCCGGAAGCGAAAACGGCAAGCCGTGCGGACCTGGCGGAGAGCACGCCGCAAAGTAGCCTGCGGCGTGCGGCGCGGCAAGCGCGCGGGGCCGGACGGACGTCAGACGGCGAACTTGAAATGCATGACGTCGCCGTCCTTCACGACGTACTCCTTGCCTTCGAGCCGGTACAGGCCCTTGGCGCGCGCGGCGGCCACCGATCCGCACTCGACGAGGTCGGCGTACGCGACCGTTTCGGCCTTGATGAATCCGCGCTCGAAGTCCGAGTGGATGACGCCGGCCGCCTGCGGCGCCGTGTCCCCCTCGTGGATCGTCCACGCGCGCACTTCCTTCTCGCCCGCGGTGAAGTAGGTGCGCAGACCCAGCAGGTGGTACGAGGCGCGGATGAGCGCGCCCATGCCGCTCTCGGGCACGCCCAGCTCCCGGAGGAACGCGTCGGCCTCCTCGGGCGACAGGTCCACCAGGTCGCTCTCGATCTGGGCGCTGATCACCACCGCCTCGCAGTCGAGGTGGGTCTTCACGTACTCGCGCACCTTCTGCACGTACGGGTTGCCGTCGGCGTCGGCCATTTCGGACTCGCGCACGTTGCACGCGAAGATCGTGCGCTTGTCGGAAAGCAGGAAGAACGCCTTCGCCGTCTCGCGCTCGGCCGGCGTCAGGTCGATCATGGAGACCGGCTTGCCCCCTCCCAGCGCGTCCTCGAGCTTGGCGAGCACGGCCTCCTCGGCCAGGGCGGTCTTGTCGCCGCGCTTGGCGTCCTTGGAGCCGCGCTCACGGCGGCGCTTGACCGTGTCGAGGTCCGCCAGCATGAGCTCGGTGTTGATGACGTCGATGTCGCGCACGGGATCGACCGAACCGGACACGTGGTGGATGTCGTCGTCGTCGAAGCAGCGCACCACCTGCACGATCGCGTCCACCTCGCGGATGTGCGTGAGGAACTTGTTGCCCAGTCCCTCGCCCTGGCTGGCGCCCTTCACGAGTCCGGCGATGTCCACGAACTCGATCACGGCGGGAATCACCACCTGCGTCTTCGCGATCTTCTGCAGCTCGTACATGCGCGCGTCCGGCACGGTCACGATGCCCACGTTGGGGTCGATCGTGCAGAACGGGTAGTTGGCCGACTCGGCCTTGCGCGTGCGCGTGATCGCGTTGAACAGGGTGGACTTGCCCACGTTGGGCAGACCGACGATTCCAGCTCGGAGCATTCGGGGTGACGCCTCTCATGAGAAGAGCGAAGGCCGGCCGGAGGCCGGATCGTGAGTGCAGATACCGCGGCCGGAGGCCGGATTGTGAGTCCGCACATCAGACGGCGGAGCACTGTACCAGCGCGCTCGCGCGCGCGTCGAGGAGCGCCGGTCAGGCCTTCTTCAGGAACATCGTCTTGAGCACCAGCGTGCTGCGGCCGTCGCGCACTTCGATCTCGCCGTCGCTGGAGGTGAGCTTGATGCCCTTGAACGTCGTGCCGCGCTTGAGCGTGCTGCCGCCCTTGACCTTGAGGTCCTTGATCACCGAGACCGCGTCGCCGTCCACGAGTTCGTTGCCGTTGCTGTCCTTGACCGCCATGACTGCTCCTGTCG
>JADLGX010000338.1 GCA_020849095.1 Candidatus Eiseniibacteriota bacterium | reverse complement strand
GCGCCGCCGTCCAGCTGCACCACGGCGTCGGTGCCGGTGATGGCGCCGTCGGCGTTGATGCCGGTGCGGTAGCGCAGCTTCATGGGGTGGCGGCCGCGGTGCGCGTAGAAGACTTCCTCGCGCGTGTAGAGAATCTTGACCGGGCGGCCCGTGACCATGCTGAGCTTGGCGGCGCAGAACTCGAGCGAGAAGGGCTCGCTCTTGCCGCCGAACCCGCCGCCCACGACGGGCTGGATCACGCGCACGCGCTGCGTGGGCAGCCCGAGCACCTTGGCAAGGTCGCGGTGCAGGTAGTGCGCCACCTGCGTGCTCGACCACACGGTCAGGAATCCCGTGGCGTCGAACTCCGCAACGCAGCAGTGGGTCTCGAGCGGCGCGTGCGTGGAGCCCTCGTACCAGTACTCGCCCTCGACCACGTGGTCGGAGTGCTCGAGCGCGCCCTCGATGTCGCCGAACTCGAGGAGCACGTGCTTGCTGATATTGCCCTCGGACGCCTTCTCGTTCACCTGCCACTCGGGGTGCGCGAGCGCGGACTCGATGTCGGTGACCGCGGGCAGCACGTCGTACTCGACGCGGATCAGCCGCAGCGCGTCCTCGGCGATGCGCTCGCTGTCGGCGGCCACGGCGGCGATGGCGTCGCCCACGTAGCGCGCCTTGTCCGTGCACAGCGCCTGCTCGTCCTCGGTCCACGGGATGATCCCGAAGTACGCGGGCAGGTTGGCGCCGGTGATCACCGCGTGCACGCCGGGCAGCGCCAGCGCCGCGGCGGCGTCGATACTCACGATGCGCGCGTGCGCGTGGATGGAGCGCAGCAACTTGGCGTGCAGCATGCGCGGGAGCGTCAGGTCGTCGGCGTAGATGGCGCGGCCCGTGACCTTGGCGAGCCCTTCGACCTTGCGGTTGCGCTTGCCGATCATGCGGAACTCGCCGTTGGGCGGGGCCGCGCGGCCCCCTTCCCACTGCGGCGGCGTGAGCCGGTTCTCCTTGGGCATGGTCCTGCCCTTGGGAATCGCCATACCCGCCGAGGGCGGGCCGGCCGGCTTGTCGGCGGCGCTCACGCGCGCTCCCGAAGTTCGGCGGCCGCCAGTTCGACCGCGTCGAGAATCTTGGTGTAGCCGGTGCAGCGGCACAGGTTCCCGGACAGCGCGTGCGAGATCTCGTCACGCGTGGGCGAAGCGTTGCGCTGCAGCAGCGCGTACGCGCTCATGAGCATGCCCGGCGTGCAGAACCCGCACTGCGCGCCGCCGGTGCGGTCGAACGCGTCCTGCAGCGGGTGCGGCCGGCCGCGCTCGGCCAGCCCTTCGACGGTGGTCACCTCGCGCCCGTCGCAGGCCAGCGCCAGCGTGATGCACGACAGCGCCGGCACGCCGTCCACCAGTACGGTGCAGGCGCCGCAGTCGCCCTTGTCGCAGCCCTGCTTGGAGCCGGTCAGCCCCAGCGAGTAGCGCAGCGCTTCGAGCAGCGTGGTGGCCGGGGCGATCGCGCACTCGCGATCGTCACCGTTCACCTGGAGTCGGCATCGCACGGGGACCGCAGCGTCCACGAGATCTCCTCGACGTGGCAACGACTTGCGCGAAGAATCGGAAGCGGCGATTGAAGCGGGTGCGCCGTGCAGTGTCAACGTGGGACGGGCGCGCCCCGGCGGCCGTCCCGGCCGTTCGCTTTCGGCCCTTTGGGACCGGTTGCCCGCTCGCCTGCCGCGAGTGCATGATGCCGCACATGGCCAACACCACTGATCGACCCGCCTCCCTGTGGTGGGCTGCGCCCACCGCCGAGTTCGCCCCTCTCGAAGCCGAGTTCGACGCCGACGTCCTGATCATCGGAGGAGGCATCACCGGCATCACACTGGCGTACACGCTCGCCGACCAGGGCGCCACGGTGGGACTGCTCGACTCCGGCCCGCTCGCGGGAGCCGCCAGTGGCAACAATGCGGGCTTCCTGCTGGCCGCCCCGGCCGAACCGTATGCCGAACGCATCGCCCTGTGGGGACGCGACGGCGCGCGCGCCGTGCTGCAGATCGGCCGCCGCACGCACCAGCGCATCCGCCACCTCGTGCAGACGCTGGGCATCGAGTGCGAGTACGCGCAGACGGGTTCGCTGCGGCTGTCGCGCACGCGCGAGGAGACCGAGGACCTGCGCGGCTCGCTGCCCGAACTGCGCCACGACGGCTTCCCGATGCGCGAGATCTCGCTCGAGGACGCCGTGCCAGCGCACGCCATTCACGCGTTCGACGCGGGCTTCGAAGTGCCGGAGGACGGCTCGCTGCACCCGGTGAAGTTCCTGCACGGCCTGGCGCAGGCCGCCGCCGCCAAGGGCGCGCGGTTGCACGCGCACAGTGAAGTGAAGTGGGCGCGCTGGCAGAACAACCAGTGGGAAGTGAACTGCAACGGCCGCACGGTGCACGCGCGCACGCTGGTGCTGGCGACCAACGCGTACACGCCCAGGCTGGTGCCGGCGCTCACCCCCATCATCGCGCCGCGCCGCGGGCAGATCGTGGCCACGGCGCCGCTCACCGTGGAACTGTCGAACCGCCCCACGTACGCGCACTACGGCTACCACTACTGGCAGCAGACGGCGGACAAGCGGCTGGTGATCGGCGGCTGGCGCGACACCGACTTCGACGCCGAGACGGGCTACGACGCGGTCACCACTCCCAGCATCCAGTCCGCGATCGAAAAGGGACTGGCCGAGCTGGTGCCGGGCGGCGCGCAGATCGACTACCGCTGGGCGGGCATCATGGGCTTCGCGCGCGACGGCCGGCCGCTGGTGGGCTGGCTCGACGCGGCGCACCACCTGGCCATCTGCGCCGGTTTCACCGGACACGGCATGGGCATGGCGGCCGCCTGCACGCAGGACCTGACCGAGCTGCTGTCCTGGAAGCGCGCGCCGGGCATCGCCACGTTCGACCCGCACCGGTTCCCCGAACTGCGCCAGACGCGCGACGGCATCGTGGCGCTGGGGGC
>JADLGX010000337.1 GCA_020849095.1 Candidatus Eiseniibacteriota bacterium | reverse complement strand
GGCGGAATGCCCGTGGTCCACAGGTCGCTGGCAATGAGGTGGCACGCCCAGCGCGCCGAGCGCGCGGCGCCCAGCGCGGGAATGATGCTGAGCGGATCGGTGGTCACCGCCATCACCCGGCCCGCGCCGATGCGCACCACGGCCGCGTCGTGCCCGGCGCGCGGCCCGGCCACCACCTCGGGGCGCTCGGCGCCCAGTCGCGGCGCGATGACGGAGCCGAACAGCTCGGGCGAGATCTTGCCGAGATTCGGGGCGGTGAGGTCGCTGGGATTCATCGGGACTCCGGAGAGCGGGTGCATCCTGGCCGGGAGAGGGTGCACAGCGTAAAGCACCGCGCCCGGTCCGTGGTACTGCGGACCGGGCGCGGCATGCGCCTTCGGGCGATGTTGGTCTCTTACGTGCCTCAGCCCTTCGCCGTGGCCAGCGCGAACACGGCGCCGCCCGGGTCGGCCAGCACGGCGAACCAGCCCATGCCGGGAATCTCGGTCGGCTTCACGTACGACCTCGCGCCCAGGGACACCGCCTTGTCGTGCGTCGCCTGCACGTCGGCCGCGCCGAAGTACTGCAGCCAGTGCGACGGCGCGTCCACGCCGGGGGGCATCGCCATCATGCCGCCGGCCGGGCCATCGGCCTTCATGAACATGGTGTACTGCCCGCCGGTCGAGGGATCCGGCATGTCGTTCGCTTTCCAGCCGAGCAGCGCGGTGTAGAAGGGCTTGGCCTTGGCCGGATCGCTGGCGTTGAGCTGCACCCAAGCGAGCGCGCCGGACTCGCCGCACGCCGAAATGCCGATGTGGTTCTTGGCCTGCCACACGCTGAACGTGGCGCCGATGGGATCGGTGAGAATGGCGCAGCGTCCGTTCTCGTTCACGTCGAACGGCCCCATCACCAGCTTGCCGCCCAGCTCCACCGCCTTCTTCGCCGCATCGTCGGCGTTCACCACCGTGACGTAGGCGCCCCAGTGGGTCGGCACGCCGGCCGCGCTCATTTCGGGCGAAAGCTGGAACATGGCGGCGCAGTCGCGGCCCGCGTTCTGGAAGATGTGATACATGCCGTGCTCGCCCATGTCCTGCGACGTGAGGGTCCAGCCGAACAATGCGGGGTAGAACTTCTTCGCGGCTTCGGCGTCGGCGGCCACCAGCTCGGGCCAGTTGAAGGTTCCGGGGACGTGCTGCGTGACGGTTGCCATGGGGCCTCCTCGTGTGCGGCGTGACGCGGGGATGGAAGACCGCGCACGCTACCCCGCGGCGCGATTCGCGCCACGGCCGAGCGGCGAACGCCGATGCCGGGCCGACGAGCGCGGGAGGCGCAACAAGGCGCCCCCCCCTCCAACCCGGAATAGCGCGTCAACCAGACTCCTTGACGTTCGACTGTCGCCCAACCACCCTTCAATCATGCGCGCTGCGTCGCAAGATCCGCCTTCTCAGAATGGCGACTCCATGGAATCACGGGAACAGCACACACATGACGCCCGCTTTCGCGTGGCGGGAAGCCCTGTCGCTGGAGCGATTCTCCGTTTGAGACGCATTCCGGAAGCATCCCGGCCCAGCCGACTGCCACTCCGACGCCAGCCCGCCCACCACAACGCGATACTCATACTCCTGGTGTGCACGATGGCTGCCTCACAAGAAGCGCTCGCCGCGACCGGCACCCCGGCTTGCGCCGCACTGGGTGCACAGACCGAACCCGCCATTTGCGCGGGCCCCCAGGGCCGCCTCTTGCTTGCCTGGGTCGACGCGCGAGTGCCGACCGCTCGCAACCTCGCGATCGCATTGCGGGAATCCACCGATCACGTCGCGGCCGGATGGAACACAGACGGCGATCTTTGTCCGCTTCCGCAGCGCGGCGTCTATCGGCCAACGACGGTGTCGCTCCACAATGGCTGGGCCGCATGCGCTTGGACCGAGAGAGACCCGACCGCCCTCGGGGGCGACCGCATTCGCCTCATGTGGTTCGACCTCTCCGGCGCGCTCGTGCTTCCGCCTGCGGCGACACCGGTCGATACAGTTGAAGGATCTTCGGATCCCTCGCTACTCAGGGACGCCACCCCACTCGATGACTCCTCGCTTGGGCTGCTCGCCAGCAGATCCACCGAAGGCCGGCTCTACGTGGATCTCCTCAAGGCGGTGGCCACTGGCGGACCCAATCGCAACGCCGTTTCGATTCGGGCGATCCACCGCGAGGGCGCCGACCTCTTGCCTGCCGGCCTCGCCTCCGATGGCCGGGGCGGAGCATTTGTCCTCTCGCGCCTCGTGCCGAGCGCCACGACCTTTGTGCTTCATCGCATGGGTCCGAATGGCGAGACGCCAGCGGGGGCCCCTGCCGAAGGACTGCCGATTGAGCTTCCCACGACATGGAGCTACAGCGTCCATCTATCGACCGACCATTCCGGAGGGTGTTTCCTCGTCTGGTCAGCGCCCGACACGGCGGACACCGAACGCGTTCACCTCGCGCAGGTCGACTCCCTCGGATCACGCATCACGTACATCCCGGTGCCGCCGCCGAGTTCCCCCACGCTCATCAACCAACGACTCCCTCGCGTGCTGCCGACAGCGTCCGGCGTTGCGGTGCTCAGTGCCATCGACTCACGCGATAACTGCGAACGAATCGCTGTTCAACTGCTCAACCCGGATGGAACCACTCCCGAAGGATGGCCATCCGACGGCGTCCTCATTGGGTCAGCGACAAACGAGTATCTGCTCGACTATCGCATTCTGGCCGCGCCCGGAGGCCGCATCCTCATGGCCTGGTCCGACCGGCGAGGGCCGACCGGAGCGCCGGAGAATGCATATCTCGCGGCAATCGACAGCCTCGGGCTCCCGCTCGATGGCTACGCCTTGGCCGGAATAGCGCCCTTCGGTGCCCTCGGCGAACGGCGCGATGTCTGTCTCGCCGAAGACCCGAACACGAGCTTCCCTGTGGTGGCCTGCGCAGATTACCGAGCGGACCTCGCTGGAGACATCTACTTCGCGAAGTTGGATGGGCAAGGCGTTGTCCCGACCCTGCCGGAATACCGTCTCGCGGGGTGGAGTTCGAGCGGCGACATCGTCACGACGGATTGGCTCACAACGTCGTCGCTTGCCGACGTCGTGGCAGAATGCGAGGCCGATGGGCGCACCCTTCCGAGGGACTCCATTGAACTGACCCCTACCGGCAGCTACAGCATTCGAATCAGAGCGCGACTCCCACGCTCGACGCGGGAGGTCGCAATCACACTATTCGATCGCCTTGGCATCGAGGTCGGAAGGTCCACCTTGTCACTCGCTCGAGTCGTGGCTCCTCGTCTCCAGGTCACGAACCCCGTGCGCGGCCAGCTCACGCTCCTGGTGGACGGCGCACCCGTCACGACTGCCATGCGAATGACCGTCTTCGATGTCCAAGGGCGCCGAAGACTGGCGTTCGAACTTCCCGGTTCGCCGCAGACCTCAACTCGGCACACCATTGCCCAACCGGGGCTCCCGCCAGGGCTCTATTTTGCAGTCCTGGAGTGCGGCAGCGTGATGGCCGGGCCGACACGGTTCTCCGTCGCACCCTGACGAGCGACCGGTCGAGCACGGCATGAAGCGGGGCACAACGAGGCGGGGCGCCCTTTCGAGCGCCCCGCCGGGTACTGCCGCCGTCACCGCGCGCGAACGCGCGGGCGGTTACTTCACCAGCGACACGCGGACCGACGCCACCTTGCCGGCCTGCGACAGGCGCACCCAGTACACGCCGGGCTGCACGTTGCCGCGATCCAGCGACACGGTGTGCTCACCGGCCGACAGCGTGCCCAGGTCACGGCCCGCCACGCGGCGGCCCGTGATGTCCATCAGGTCGAGGCTCGCCGGCGAATCGGACGCCAGCGACACGCTCATCTGCAGCGCGCCACGCGCGGGGTTGGCGCTCAGCGAACGCAGCGCGAACGCCGCGTTCATCGGCACGTCCACCCATACCTGGCCCAGGTAACGCACGACGCCGTTGTTCGTGACGCCGATCTTGTACTCGTAGCTCTGGCCCGGCTTCACGTCGGTGTCCTCGTACGTCAGCTGGCCCGTGCCGTCCGCCTGCAGGTCGGTCACGTACTCCATCTCGCCCGGGACCGCGCGGCGGTACAGCTTCATCACCTCGCGGGCGCCGTCGGCCGAGTACCACGTCATGCGCGGGTGGCCGTTCACGATCTCGGTGCCGACCAGCGCGAGCTGGGTGGCGACCACGGCGTCGAGCGCGCGCTCGAAGATGCCGCGGCCGTGCGTGGCCACGCGCAGCGTGCGCGAGGTGGGCTGGATCACCATGTCGAACACCGCGACCACCGGCATGCCGGTGGTGTACGGCGACCACGTCGTGCCGCCGTCCAGGCTGGTGTACACGCCCACGTCCGTGCCCGCGAACAGCCGGCCCGGAATCATGGGATCGATCGCGAACGCGTTGACCGGCACGTCGGGCAGACCCAGGCCCGCCGCGGCCCACGTGGGCGTGCCGCTGAGCAGGTTGGTGGTCTTCCACACGTGCGCGCCGGCCGCGATGTTGAAGCCGCCGAAGCAGACGTACGCGATATTCGCGTTCACCGGGTCGATGGCGATGCGGCCGATGTACTTGTTCGTCGGCATGCCCGCGCCCGTCATGTTGGTCAGCACGCTGGAGCCGGTGACCGTTCCCCAGATCGTGCTCGTGCCCGCGCCCACCGTGAGC
>JADLGX010000336.1 GCA_020849095.1 Candidatus Eiseniibacteriota bacterium | reverse complement strand
GTGGCCACGAAGGCGTCCACGGCACGCTCGTCGCCGGGATTCATCTCGATCCACTCGGACAATCGCGCGATGCGCAGCTGCCACAGGTCGTCACCGGCGGGCAGGCACAGGAGCTGGTCGATGCTGGGCTGATCAATGAGAAGGGGCATGGCGCGGCCTCGCGAGCGTGCGTGAAAGGAACGCGCAGACTAGGCGCGAGGCGAGCGCAGGGTCAAAGCGCGGCGCCGGGCGGCGAGACGCGACCTCCTGGGCCATCCGATTCAGGTTCAGCGCGCGCGACGCTTCGCCTTTCCCGCCTTCTTGGCATTCAGCCGGGCCGCGCGCAGCCATTCGAGCGACCCGGGAACGGCCTCATACACCTTCAAGAGCTCGGCGGCGGCAATCTGCGCCTCGTCGTCGCCTCCGGGGCGATACTCCGAGGGCAATCGTCTCGGCAGCGGCGAGCTGCCAACCAGATACTTGAGCACGTGCGTGTTGGCGCGCATGGCAACCGCGAGCGCCTCCTGCGCCCCGGGGGAATCGCCACACTCGGCAAACTCGACCAGCGCCCTCGACCACTGGAGCCCGGCGCTGTAGTCGGCGGCGAACTCCGCGAGCACCTCGCGGGCCTCGGCGTATCGCGAAAGCCCAAGGAGTTCCGGAATCAGGAGCGTGCGAATGCCCTGGTTGTCGGCAGGATTGAGTCGCAGGAGTTCCCGGTAGAGAGCGACTCCCTCATTCCGGTTCCCGGACTCGATCAGCGTTTGCGCCAGCCCCGCGAGGGCGCGCATGTACGGTCGCGTCTCCAGTGCGCCCCAGAAATGCCCCGCGTGTTCCGCGAGCATCGCGGATCCCATGGCACGCTCGCCCGCGGCAACGCCTTGACGATAGAGCTCGACGGCTCGCTCATCATCCGGCATGTCCTGCGCGAGAATCACATAGGCATCGGCGCAGTCCGGCCACTCGGAGAGGGCTCGGCGCGCAAGACGTGTGCGTCGTCGATCCTGGTACAGGTTCGCCTTCTGGACCATCGCTTCGGCACGCTCGCGCGGCGTCTCGGGCTCACGAGGCTCGATGACGCGGCCCAGCAGATGCTGCTGAAGAAACAACTCGGCATGGTCCGGGCTCTCGAACTTCTGCTCCGACATGAGGCGAGAGATTTCGCGCATCGTGGCCTCGTTGCGCCAGAGCTCGCGACCCATTGGCGGGCCCAGAGGCCCGGCGTCGTCATCCTCTTCCTCGAGCAATGCCGGCACCGCCAGCCGTACGGTGACGTCGCCCTCGGAGGTCACGACCAACCGCTCCCACCGGCCCGTGTCGAGCTCGTCTTCCGTGCACAAGGACACGGCGCGAATCGCGGCCTCGACGTGCGCCAGCTGCTTGCTGGTCAGGAGAGCGAGCTCCCCGCCCGCAAGCTGGCGGGACGCGTGAGGAAGCCGGCCGGCGAGCGAAATAGGGAGCGCGTCCTGCTTCCAGCGCCGAACATCCGACAGGGGCATTTCGCGGCCCGACACGAATCCCACAGACCAGATCTCGAGCTGATCCAGATGCGAGCGCGAGTACTCCCCGCGAAACAGGTTGATCAGGTCGCGCCGGTCGTACACGAAGATGAGTCCGAAATGAACACCAGAACCGCCGTTGACCGTGAACCACGCGGGGTGCCTGGCGCCCGAGGGCGCCTCGATCTGAATCACATCCACCGCGGAGAGATGCAGCCAGGGCCGGCGCTCGCTGAAAAGGGCCATGGCCTCGGCGAACGACCGCAGCTGCGCCGACTCAATGTTGGAGTAGAGCCCAGGGCGCTGCGCCCTGTCGGCGATGTCGCCTGCCATCGTGGCGATGGCCCCGTCCAGCAGGTCCATGCGCTCTTCCAACCGACACGCAATGCCGCACGCCTCGAGCGCGGGCCCAAGCACCACATGCAAAGAGGCGTCATCCACCTCGACGCTCGCGGGGCGCAGAAAAGGTCGTCGCCCCCTTGCCAGCGAGAGCAGCGCCTCGAACGCCGCTGGCAGCGGGGAGGTGTGCGTGTCCCGCACCACTCCCATGCCCATCCGGCCCTGGTCCTTCGAAATGACGAGCACGGTGTCGGGAGGACGCCCGGCGCCGGTGTCCGGCTCCGGCCACTCGCGCATCGAAACCGCGCGAAGCTGCCAGACATCGTCGCCTGCGGGCAGTCGCAGGAGCTGATCGAGCGGCTCTTGCTGGACGCTTGTGTCGGACACGTTGCTGCCTCCCGAGGGGTTCCATGAAAGACCGCGCACCATAGGCGTGGGTGTCAGCGAAGGTCAACGGGTCTTGGAGAAACGGGCGCCGGGCGGCGCTCAGCGCCCGGAGAGCGCTCGCTCGACCGCGGCCGCGAGCGCGGGCGGCACGTATCCCCAGCTGCGACAGCGCGGCCAGTCCCGGCGCAGCCCGGCAAGGTCGCCGACGCTGCGGTCCTGAGCCAGCCGCGCGGCCTGCAGCCCGCAGCGCGCGCTCGCAAACGCCGGATGCCCGGCGGCAATCGTCGTGTCGGCCACTCCAAGCGCGGCCGCGAACAGCGACTCCGCTTCGGCCGAACGCCCGGCTTCGAGCGCGACCGAACCCACCTCCAGGTACGCATCGAATCGCGCGCGCGGCGATGCCGTGCGCAGGGCGTTCACGCTCTCGAGCTCGCCGCGCATCGCGCCCAGGCGTGCATCACGCGCGGCCGCCGGCTCGAGCCCCCACAGCCGCAGGAGCAGCACGCGCACGTCGGCCGCAGCGCCGTGACGCCCGAGCTGCGCAGCATCTGCCCCATGCCCATGAGACTGGCCGCCACGGCGGTGGTCTGCGGGCCCAGCACGCGCCGGCGCACGGGAAGCAGTTCGGCGTGCATGCGCAGCGACTCCTCGAAGCGCCCCAGCCGGCCGAGCGTCACGGCCATGTTGTGGCGCACCTGCATGACGTCGGGGTGATCGGCGGGCTGGCTCGCGCGCAGCATGCCCTCGGCCTCGCGAAGCAGCTCGAGCGCGCGTTCGTCGTCGCCCTCGCCCGACCACCAGCCGCTCAGCGCGTTGAGCGACGACGCCACCTCCATGGAACCCGCGGGCGACAGCGCGCGGCGAATGGCCAGCGAGCGCTCGAGGAGCGCCAGCCGTTCGGGCCCGGACGGCCCGGCCGTGGCGCGCTCCAGCAGCGCGCCCGCCACGCGCTCGTCGCGCGGACCGTAGCGCCGCTCGCTCTCGGCCAGGTTGGCGGCCAGCAGCGACTCGGCGGCGCGGGCGCCCTCGAGGCGCGACGTGAGCACGGCGAGCGAACGCTTGAGCCGCAGCGCCAGGTCGGGATCACCGGCGCGCGCGGCGGCGGCGATGCCGCGCGCGAGCGACTGCCGCTGTTCGGGCAGCTCGCTGCGCGACTGGTGAATCGAGGACAGCGCCTCCCACAGGCGCGCCTGCACTTCGGGCTGGTCCTCGACCTGCTCGATCCGCCCCTCGGCCACGCGCAGCGCGTCGCCGATCCGCAGCGTGTCGCCGCCGGGCACGCTGCGCGGGTCCGACAGCTGGAACAGCCCCACCAGCACGTCGAGCACGCGCGCGGACTTGGCCTGCTCGGCGCGCGCGCGGTCGCGCTCGACGGCGATGCGGCGCGCCTGCACCGCGGCGACGATCGCGAACGCGAGCAGGGACAGCGCCAGCGCCGCGGTGGCCGCCACGCCCACGCGATGGCGGCGCGCGTACTTGGCGGCGCGGTAGCGCAGCGTGTCGGGGCGCGCCTGCGCGGGCAGCCCGCGCAGGTGGCGGTCCACGTCGGCGCCCAGCTGTTCGGCCGACCGGTAGCGGCGCTCGGGCTCCTTGCGCCGCGCGAACTGGACGATGGCCTCGAGGTCGCCGCGCAGCTCAGCGGCCAGCGCGGCCGGAGCGGCGCTGCGGCGCGCGGCCGCCTCGCCCGAGCGCGCCACGTCGGCCATGCGGCGAGGCTCGCTCTCGAGCACGCGGCGCTCGGTGTCGGCCGCGCGCGAGTCCGGCGCGCGAAACGGCCGCTCGCCGCTCAGCAGCTCGTACAAGAGCACCCCGAGCCCCCACCCGTCCGTCGCGGTGGTCACCGGTTCGCCGCGCAGCTGTTCGGGCGCCGCGTACTCGGGCGTGTGCAGGCGGTCGCCCGCCTGCGTCTGCTCGCCCTCGCCCTCTTCGGGCGCCACCAGCTTGGCGATGCCGAAGTCGAGCAGCACGGGGCGGCCCTCGGCGGTGACCAGGATGTTCGCGGGCTTGAGGTCGCGGT
>JADLGX010000335.1 GCA_020849095.1 Candidatus Eiseniibacteriota bacterium | reverse complement strand
CGATCGTGCCGGTCGGCGCCAGCACCGTGGCCTGCGAGTTGCGGTAGCCGTGCAGGCTGCCGTACGCCACCGCGCGATCCCAGCATTCGATGGCGGCGGTGCGCATTTCGCGCGGGGCGAGAGCGGGATCGATGGCGCGCGCGGCCTCGCGGTGCAGGCGCATCACGCCCATCATGCTCTCGGCGTTCTTCTGATAGGCGTTGAAGGCGCCCTTGCTGGAGGCGATCTCGGCCGAAAGCGCGTAGGCCTCGCCCGTCATCATGGCGGTCAGCGTCGCGGCGTAGGAGCGCGCGGCGTCGCTGTCGTAGGGCAGCCCCTCGACCATGAGCAGCGTGCCGAGATTGGCGTAGCCCAGGCCCAGCGGACGGAAGTCCTCGGAGTTGCGCGCGATCT
The DNA here is from genome assembly GCA_020849095.1 of Candidatus Eiseniibacteriota bacterium. GTDB lineage: Bacteria > Eisenbacteria > RBG-16-71-46 > RBG-16-71-46 > RBG-16-71-46 > CAIXRL01. The sequence goes on along the minus strand of JADLGX010000335.1, from coordinate 2,792 downwards.
TCTCGGTCGGGTACGACGCGAAGCTGACGAGGATTTCCTGCGCCAGGAAGAACACACGGTTGGCGTGGCGGTAGCCCTCGATGTCGAAGCCGCCGTCGTCGCGGCGGAACTTCATGAGGTTGACCGACGCCAGGTTGCACGACGTGTCGTCGAGGAACACGAACTCGGAGCAGGGGTTCGTGGCGTTGATGCGGTCCGACGCCTTGCAGGTGTGCCAGCGCTGGATGGTGTCGTCGAACTGCACGCCGGGATCGGCGCACGCCCACGCGGCCCTCGCCACGTCACGCCACAATTCGGAGGCCGGCATGGTCTTGTAGACCTCGCCCGTGGTGCGGAAGCGCGTGGACCAGTCGCCGCCCTTCTCGAAGGCGTTCATGAACGAGTCCGGCACGCGGATGGAGTTGTTCGAGTTCTGGCCCGACACCGTGGCGTACGCCTCGCCGTTGAAGTCGGACGAGTAGCCTGCGTCGATCAGCGCCGCGACCTTCTTCTCTTCGCGCATCTTCCACTGCACGAAGTCGGTGATCTCGGGATGGTCCATGTCGAGCACGACCATCTTGGCCGCCCGGCGCGTGGTGCCGCCGGACTTGGTGGCGCCGGCGCCGCGGTCGAGCACCTCGAGGAAGCTCATGAGGCCGGACGACGTGCCGCCACCCGAGAGCTTTTCCATGCGTCCGCGCAGCTTGCTGAAGTTGGTGCCCGTGCCCGAGCCGAACTTGAAGACGCGCGCTTCGTTCTTGACCAGCTCGAAGATGGACATGAGGTCGTCGTCCACCGACTGGATGAAGCACGCCGACACCTGCGGGTGCGTGTACGAGTCGGTCGTCATCTTCACTTCGTTCGTGGCCAGGTCGGTGTAGAAGCTGCCGCCCGAGCCGGTGATGCCGTACTGGTGGAACAGGCCGAAGTTGAACCACACGGGCGAGTTGAAGGCGCCGATCTGGTGCACGAGCATGTACGAGAGCTCGGCCTCGAACGCGTCGGCATCCTCGGGGCTGGCGAAGTAGCCGCCCTGCTGTTCACCCGCGATGCGCGCGGTGTTGGCGAGCCGGTTCACCACCTGGCGCACGCTGTTCTCGTGGCCGGGCGCCGTGGGCAGGCCGGCCTTGCGGAAGTACTTGCTCACCACGATGTCGGTGGCGAGCTGCGACCACGAGGCGGGCACTTCGACGTCGTCCATCTGGAACACGACGGAGCCGTCCGGGTTGGCGATCACCGTGCGGCGCTTGTCCCAGTTCACCAGGCTCAGCGGATCGATTCCCGCCTGGGTGAAGTGGCGCGGCACGCGGAGACCGGCACCGGTCGACTGGCTGGCCTGCGTGTGGGATGGGGGCAGAGTCTCCGGAACGATGGAGTGGGACATGGGGTGGACCCTCCTGGTCCTGTTGCGGTTGCGGACCTGCTTCCTGGTGATGACTGATCCGTCCGGGAGAGCGCCGGGACCGGGGGGGCCACGCTCGCGCTCTTCGGGATGAACCGTGCTTGGAGCAGTGATTCCGTGGATCTGGTGTGCGGCTCGAGGGAAGGACTTCCGCGCGGCGTGGAAGGAGTCGGTCTGCACCGGCGGCGAATTGGTTTATAGCACCGCACGCGCTCACCGGTTCAACAGCGAAAATTCTCGCGGTTGAAGCGCGAATTTTTCCTCTGGACACGCCGCGCATGCGGCAGTGTTGAGCGTTTCGCGCGCGCAAGAAAAAAAGCGCGAGTGGCGTGGAATTGTCGGGAGAAAAAAACTTCGCCGCGCCCGAAAAAAGTTTCCGGACGCGGCGAAGTGCGAGTGCGCGCTCAGCGCCAGCGCAGGTTCGGCTGGAAATCGTTCGCGGTGGCGTTCGACAGCCCGGCGGGCTGGCGCACCGTGGAGTCGCTCATCGTCCAGCTGAACAGGTCCCAGTCGTCGGCCGCGGTGGCGCGCGCCTGGAACAGGATTCGCCGGCCGTCGTCGCTCACGCTGGGATGGCGCTCCTCGCCCGCGGTGTTGAGCCGCGGCACGCGCACGAGCGCCGCCGTGCTCACGTCGTACAGGTACACGTCCCAGCCGCCCGCGCCGCCGCTGCGGTTGCTCGCGAACGCCAGCCAGCGGCCGTTGCTGGACAGCGACGGTTCCGCGTCGAGCGAATCGCCGGCCAGGGCCGGCGCCGAGGCGATGCCACCGGTGCGGTTCCACAAGTAGACGTGGTTCCGCCCGTCGCGGTCCGAGGTGAACGCGATGCGTTCGCCGTGCAGGTCGGGCGCGGGCTGGTCGTCGTGGTAGGGCAGGTGGGCGGTCATGTTGCGCAGGCTCACGAGCGAGTCGCCGACCGGCTCGTACAGCCGGATGCGCTTGAACCCGGCCGAGTCGCGGACGAACGCCAGGTAGCGGCTGTCGTGCGCGAAGCGCGGGTGGGTCTCGTCGGCCGCGCTGTTCAGGTTGGGCACATCGGCCATCGCCTCGTCGCGGCGGCCGTACACGAACACGTCGGAGCCGCCCGCGCCGCCGGGGCGGGCGAAGGCGATCAGCTGGCCGTCGTCGGAGATCACCGGCTCGCTCTCGGAGGTGGCGCCGTTCAGGTTGGGCAGCGCTCGAAAGCCCGCGGCGTCGAGGTCGTACAGCCAGACGTCGAATCCGCCGGCGGTGCCGGGCCGGTCGGTCGCGAACACCAGCAGGTGTTCGCCGCTCGCGTCCCCGTTGGGACCGGTCTGCTTGCCCACGGCGTCACACCCGGCGGAAAGGGCGAGCAGGGCGAGGGCGAGGATGGCGAGAGCGGGAGAGGTCCGGCGAATCCGCATGTCGGGAGGTCTTCCTGCCAGAGGGT
>JADLGX010000334.1 GCA_020849095.1 Candidatus Eiseniibacteriota bacterium | reverse complement strand
CCGAGGATCTGGTACTCGATCTCGTGCATGTTGGCCATCGCGAAGCCTCCGTCCGAAGGGTGGGGAGCGTGCGCGCGAGCGCGGCATCGGCGCGCAGGATACAACAGGGCTGGAATACGCCGGCAAGCGCTTCGTGGTTGCGGCCCGGCCCGGAGCGGCGCCGGCCGCGGCTCAGTCGCTCTCGACGAATCCGTGCTCGCTCAGCAGCGAGTCGAAGCGCTCGAGACCCTTGAGCTCCTCGGGACCGAAGCGGTACTGGAACCGGCGCAGGTACGCCTCGATCTCGTGGGCGCTCCAGCCGGGGATGCTCTGCTGACGCGCGACTTCCGGCAGCGTGGCGAGGCCGGCGGCAAGCGAGGATTCGAGGAAGGCGCGCAGTTCGGCCTTGAGCCCGGGATCCAGCGACGAGCGCACGACCCACACGGCGTACACGAACGGCAGCCCGGTCCACTCGAGCCAGTCGGAACCCAGGTCGAGCGTGTGGACGAAACCTTCGGGCGGGCGGTTGCGCGTCTGCATCGCCCGGTCGCCGATCAGCAGCAGGGCGTCGGCCTGCGCCGGCTCGAGCCCGCGCAGGAAGCGCGCGCCGGTGAAGCCGCGCCGCGCTTTGAGCAGCAGCTTGAGCAGCCGGATGGATGTGGCGGTCTCGGGGGTCACCGAGATGAGCGCGTCTTCGAGCGCGCTGGCCGGACGGCGGGAGAACAGCAGAACCGACAAAACTTGTCCGCGCGCCGAGACGCCCATGGGAGCGAGCAGTTCGAAACGGTCGCGCATGCGCAGGTAGTCGCCCGCCGCCATGAGCCCCATGTCCACGCCGCCGGACTCGGCCTCGCGGCCCAAGTCGCGCGGCACGAGGTTGCGCACCGCGAAGGGCGCGTCCGCCCAGAGCGCGTAGAAAGGCGCGGCATTGGCGTACGGAATGCGGGCGGCGACGGTCGAGGTGAGCTGGCGCGGGGTGCTCATGGGAGGGGCACATTACAACCCCCGGGCGGGCCCCGTCGAGATGCGGCTGGCGCTGTTTCACGAGTTTCTGCTTGCGCCGCCCGGCCCCGGCGCCGATAGTGCCGCCCATGTTCTTCGCTCTCCACCATCATGCGCATCGCCATCACGCCCGCACGGGCCGTGGTGTCCACGCGCATGCCCGGGGAGTCCGCTAGGGACCCCTCCCGAGAGCAACGCAGGGATTCGCGGCCCGTCCATCCGGACGGGCCGCTTCTTTTTTCCCCCGCAGAGCCACCCACAGGAGCTTCGAATGCTGAGAATCGCCCTTCCCAACAAGGGCCGTCTGTCCGAGGAGGCGCGCGAGCTGTTCACCGACGCCGGCCTCGACGTGCGCGCCGCCTCGGCCCGCGCGCTCACCGCCTCGCTGGGCGGTGAGTTCGAGGCGCTCTTCGTGCGCGCGCAGGACATCCCCGAGTTCGTGGCGGACGGCGCGGCCGACACCGGCGTGACCGGGTTCGACCTGGTCTCCGAGTCGGGGCGCGAACTGGAAACCCTGGTGGACCTGGGCTTCGGGCGCTGCCGGCTGGTCGTGGCGGCCCGCGAAGAGAGCGGCATCACGGCGGTGGCCGACCTGGCCCGCGCGCGTCGCGTCGCGACGTCGTTTCCGCGCCTGACCCGCCGCTGGTTCGACGAGCAGGGCATTCCCATCGACGTGGTTCCCGTCTCGGGCGCCGCCGAGATCGCGCCGCACATCGGGATCGCCGACGTCGTCGTGGACCTGACCTCCACCGGCTCGACGCTGCGCGTGAACGGACTGCGCGAGATCGTCACGCTGACCGAGTCCACCGCGCGGCTGGTGGCGCGTCCGGGCGCGAGCGCCGGTGACGATCCGCGCGCGAAGTCGCTGCGCGAGCTCGTGACCGCGCTCGTCTCGGTGCTGCGCGCGCGCGGACAGCGCTATCTGATGGCGAACGTGCCCCGCGCCGCGCTCGAGGGAATCCGGCGCGTGCTGCCCGGACTCGACGGCCCCACGGTCACCGAGGTGATGAACGGCGGCACGATCGTGGCGGTCCACGCGGTCGTGCCGGCGCAGGGCATCTACCGCACGATCACGGATCTCCAGTCGCTCGGGGCCACGGGCATCCTGGTGACGCGAATCGAAAGGCTGATGCCATGAGCCCCCTGCCGCTGCGGTTCGACGCCGCGTCCCTGGACTCGTCGCGCGCCGCCGCGCTGGAGGGCCGGGACGCGTGGGCAGCCTCTTCTCCCGCGGTCGCCTCCGAGGTCGCGGCCCTGCTCGCGCGCGTGCGCGCCGAAGGCGACGGCGCGCTGCGCGAGTTCGCGAGGCGCTTCGACGGCACCGCGCTGGATGCGCTCGAAGTGCCGCGTGAGAGCTGGAAGGCGGCGCTGGATGCGCTGGAGCCGGAACTGCGCGCGGCGCTCGAGCGCGCGACGCGCAACATCGAGCGCGCGCACCGCGCCTTCCTGCTCGCGCCGGTCGAGGTGGAAGTGGAGCCCGGCGTGCACATCGGCCGCCGGCCCGAACCCCTCGCGCGCGTGGGGGTGTACGCGCCAGGCGGCCGCGCCGCCTACCCGAGCAGCGTGCTCATGGCGTGCGTGCCCGCGCGGGTGGCGGGCGTGAGCGAGGTGATCGTCTGCTCGCCGCCCGCGCGCGGAACCGCGGGACCGTCTCCGCTCGTGCTCGCGGCGGCCCAGCTGGGCGGCGCGACGCGCGTGTTCGCGCTGGGCGGCGCGGGCGCGATCGGCGCGATGGCGTTCGGAACCGCGAGCGTGCCGCGCGTGGACCGCATCGTGGGGCCGGGAAATGCCTGGGTGGCCGAGGCCAAACGCCAGGTGAGCGGCGTCGTGGGCATCGACTCGCCCGCGGGGCCGAGCGAACTGCTGGTGGTGGCCGATGGCGTCGCGAACGCCGCCACCTTGGCCCGCGAGCTGGTGGCGCAGGCCGAGCACGATCCGGACGCGCTCGCGCTGGCCGTCGTGGTGGGCGAGCGCGCGGCGATCTCCGTGGCGCTCGAACTGCGCGCGGCCGCCGCCCGCTGCGAACGGCGCGGCGTGGTCGAGGCATCGCTCGCCGCGCGCGGCGGTGTGTTGTGCGCCCCGACCCTCGAGCGCGCGCTCGCGTTCGCGAGCGAGTTCGCCCCCGAGCACCTGCTGCTGGCGGTCGAGGATCCCACCGCCGCGCTCGCGGCCGTGCGCGACGCCGGCGCGGTCTTCCTGGGCGAGAGCAGCTCCGTGGCCTTCGGCGACTACCTGTCGGGCGGCAACCACGTGCTGCCGACGGCGGGCTTCGCGCGCACGTCGTCGGGGCTCTCGACGCAGGACTTCGTCCGTTGGACACAGTGGCAGCGCGTGACGCCGGCCGCCGCCGCAGCGCTCGCCGCCGACTGCGCGCGCCTCGCGCGCGCCGAAGGGCTGCCCGGCCACGCCGTGGCGGCCGAACGCTGGACCACTTCCGGAACCGGGGGGGACGCATGAACGAACTGCCGCCGCCGAGACGATCCGAATGGAGCGATCTCGCGCTCTACCAGACCGCGCAGGCTCCCGTGGCCGTCGACCTGTCCGACAACACCAGCCGCTTCGGCGTGCCCCCTTCCGCGCTCGCCGAGTTGCGCGCGACGGAAGGCGAGACGGTCGCGCGCTATCCCTCCGGCTACGGCGAACCGCTCAAGAGCGCGCTCGCCGAGTTCGCCGGCGTCGAGCGGGACCAGATCGTGACGGGTTGCGGCTCCGACGACGTGCTCGACTCCGCCATTCGCGCCTTCGGGCGCCCGGGCGACACGCTTTCGTCCCTGTCCCCCACGTTTCCCATGCCGGCGCGCTTCGCCCGGCTCAACGGACTCCGCCTGCAGGAGACGCCGCTGCACGCGGACGGCGCGTTCGATCCGGACGCGCTGCTCGCCGGCTCTCCCGCCATCGTCTACCTGTGCACGCCCAACAACCCGACCGGAACGCTGCCGGACGGCGCGGCCGTGGACCGCGTGATCGCGCGCGCCAAGGGCATCGTGATCCTGGACGAGGCGTACGCCGAGTTCGCGGGCGCGAGCCGCGCCGCGCAGGCGCCCGCGCGCGGAACGCTCCTGGTGGTGCGCACGATGTCGAAGGCGTTCGGCCTCGCCGGGCTTCGCGTGGGCTGGGCCGCCGGCGCGGCCGCGCTCGTTCGCGATGTCGAGCTGTCGCGCGGGCCCTATACGCTCAACGCGCTCGCCGAGCGCGCCGCCGCCGCCGCGCTTCGCCATGACGCGGCGTGGGTGATGGCGCGCGCCGCCGAAGCGGTGGCCGCGCGCGACTCGCTCGCCGCGGAACTGCGCTCACTGGGACTGTCGCCCCTGCCGTCGGCTGCCAACTTCCTGCTGGTGCCCGTGCCGAACGCGGCGCTCGTCGCCGCCCGCATGCGCGATTCGGGCGTGGCGGTGCGCGCGTTCGCGAACCTGCCCGGCTTCGGCAATTCGCTCCGCATTCACGCCGCCCCCGCGGCGGAACGAGCCGCAGCAGTCGCAGCACTGAAGGAGGCGCTCGCATGCGCGTGACGCTGTTCGACTACGGCGCGGGCAACCTGCACTCGCTCGCCAAGGCGCTGGCGGGAACGGGCGCGCTCGTGACGGTGACAACCGACCCGGTCGCCGCGATCGAGACGGACGTGCTCGTGCTGCCCGGAGTCGGCGCTTTCGGCCCCGCGGCGGCGCGGCTGGCCCCGGGG